>DASPOW010000359.1:0-3987 GCA_035625855.1 Candidatus Methylomirabilota bacterium
GCCCCGCATGCCCAACACAGAATGCCCATAAGCATCATTGACAGCCCGAGGATGTTCAGCACGTCCACGCGCAGGAGGTCGGTCCACGGCGCCCACGGGTAGCCGAGGGCAAATTCCTGAATACGGAAGAGCAGGCCGAGTCCGTAAATCTCGGCGCCGCGTTTGATGGTCGTACGGGCGATCTCGCTTCGCGAAACTCCTTTCGCGCGCAAACGGCCGGTCACCAAGGCGAAGGAGACGCCGGAAAGAAAAATGAACAGAGGCGCGGGAAGCGTTCCGCCCAGTTTGGACCACATCATGAAAGATGAGTTGCGGTCTTCCGGACGCACCCAGGAGTCGTAGCAATGCGTCTGGAACATCAGCACGCAAGCCAGGCCGCGCATCCAGTCGATGTAGGAAAGGCGCTGCCCAGGCGGGGCTACGCCGGAAACTTGCCGGGCCATAAGCGTGCGCTACACTACCGCAGTTTGAGCGTTTCGCGCCAATCCGCCGCGCAAATCCCGCCGCTGGCGTGCCTCGGCGTGTGGGCTGTGTTGTGTTTCCTGGCGACGCTGTATGCCGTTCATCTGGGTTACAGCGGCCGAGCCTTCGTCGCGACCTTGGTGACGTTTACGCTTCTGCTGGCTATCACGCTCTTCTGCGCTGCGCGCGGCGTCTCCGAAACGCTTCTTTCGCGCTTCGGCGCGGCCGCGGGTTACCTGCTGGGTACGGCGGCCTATGTCTCCTACCTCCTTTACGCCATAGGGACGAGCGTGTTCACGTTTGCCCGCGCCGGAGAAGCGGCTCTTTTTGTGTTCGTCCCGTTGCTGCTGGCGGCTTCCGCCAAAACTGCTGCTCCCGGGACATGGCAGGATTTCTTGATCGTGGCGGGCATCTGGGTCGTCGTGAAGTTCCACGGCGCGCGATTGTTGTGGCCTTATCCGCAGGGTCGCGCCGGGTACATCCTGACCGTGTTGTTTGCGCTGGCGGTCAGCCTCAGCGTCTTTCTTTTCGCCCGCCGGCTCGGCGGAATCGGCTACACAGTCGGATGGGGCCGCGGCTGGACGTTCTACATTTTCGCGAGCTTTCTCGTCTTTTGCGCCGTTGCGATCCCGCTCGGAGAAACGATTCACTTCGTGCGTTTCGACCCCTACGCGCAAGACTGGAGAACGCTGCCGGGGACTGCGCTGGGAATTCTGGTGTTTACCGCCTGGCCCGAGGAATTCTTGTTTCGCGGAATTCTGCAAAATCTGTTGCAGCGGACGACGAAGAGCGAACTGGCGGGCTGGCTCCTGGCATCTGTAGTGTTCGGCTTCGCGCACATCACCAACATGGGCTTCCCGAACTGGCGCTACGTTTTGCTGGCGGCAATCGCCGGAGTCTTCTATGGCTGGACCTGGCGGAAGAGCGGATCTATCTTCGCTTCCGCGCTGGTCCATGCGCTGGTGGATACGGCGTGGCACTTTCTGTTCCGGACGCTCTAGCCATATCAGTATGAAATCGCGCGAGCGTATACTCTTACGGCCGACCATGGCCAAAGGGGAGGAATGAATCTATGGCGAAAACACCAACGCCCGAGCAAGCGATGTTCTGGCTGCACGACGTCCTGCTGCCGACGCTGAAGGTCGAGCAGCGGACGACGAAGACCGTGCTGGAAGCCGTTCCGGCCGATAAAGGGGACTACCGTCCCGATCCCAATGCGAAAAGCGCGATGGAACTCGTGCGGCACATTGCGGCCGCGGAGAACCGCTTCCTCGAGACGGTCATCGTCGGGAAATTCGACGTCAACGCGGCGGGGATTCCTGAAAACGTCAAGACGTCCGCGGAGGTCGCGGCTTGGTACACGGCGCAGTTCGAGAAGAACTTCGAAGCACTCACGAAATTGAGCGGCGAAAGCCTTTTAAGAATGGTGGATTTCCGCGGTATGTTCCAGCGGCCCGCGATATCGTTCCTGCAACTCGCGATGAGCCACTCGATTCACCATCGCGGACAGCTCTCGACGTATCTCCGGCCGATGGGCGCGAAGGTGCCGGCCATCTACGGCGAGAGCTACGACAGCGCCCAGGCGAAGAAGGCAGCGCAGGCGTAAGCACGAACACTACCGCTTGAACCTGGTGGGACGGAAGCGTTTCGGGCCTGCCCAGTAGATGCTCACTTCGTGGCCGTCCGGGTCGTTCAAGTAGGCGTGCCGCCAGCCCCAGGGCATCAGCTTCGGCTTTTGCGTGAATTGCACCCCCGCCGCTTCGAGCCGGGCGCAGAAGCGATCCAGGTCTTTCACCTCGAAATAGAGCCGGACGCCGCCGGCGTGCAGCTCCTGGCCCGGTTCAAGCTGATGCAGCGCCAGCGTTGAGCTCCCCTTGGGCGACCGCAGACGCGCGTAGACGGTCCTCCCCTCGTGCTTGAACTCCTCAATGAGCTTGCAGCCGAGCCGTTCGGCATAGAAGGGCAGCGACGCGGCGACATCCCGTGAATAAACCATGGCGTGATTCAGGTTGAGCTCCGAAGCGGGCCGGACAGGTTTCCTCTTGCCGGGCATGGCGCACCTCACCACATCGACCGCACGACCATGACAGTCTATTGTGCCACGAGCTGAGTAATCAACGAACAACGCCGGAGAGAGGCGAGGACGCGGTGGCGTAAAGGCGTCTGGGCATGCGTCCGGCAAGCCAGGCCTTGCGGCCGGCGGAAACAGCGTCGCGCATGGCTTCTGCCATCAGCACGGCGTCCTGCGCTTCGGCTATCGCGGTATTCATCAGCACGCCGTCGGCGCCAAGTTCCATGGCGACGGCGGCGTCAGAAGCGGTGCCCACGCCGGCATCCACGATCATTGGAACCTCGGTAATGCGTTCGCGAAGAATGCGCAGATTCGCGGGATTCTGCACACCCATGCCGGAGCCGATGGGAGCGGCAAGAGGCATGACGGCGGCAGCGCCCGCGTCGATCAGCTTGCGCGCCACGACGAGATCGTCGTTGGTGTAAGGCAGCACGACAAAGCCTTCCTTCACGAGCATGCGCGTCGCCGCGATGAGCTGTTCCGTGTCCGGGAACAGCGTCTGCTGATCGCCGATGACCTCGAGCTTGATCCAGTGCGACAGGCCGACCTCGCGGGCAAGACGCGCGGTGCGGACGGCTTCATCGGCGGTGTAGCACGCCGCCGTGTTTGGCAGGATGAAGATTTTTTCGCGGTCGATGTAATCGAGGAGCGATTCCTTGGAGCGGTCAGTGAGATTCACGCGGCGGACCGCCACGGTGACCATCTCCGCGCCGGAGGCGGCGTGGGCCTGCGCCATCTCCTGGAAGCTGCGGTACTTCCCGGTGCCCACGATAAGCCGCGAACGAAAGGCGCGGCCGGCAATAACCAATGCGTCTGGCATAGTGCGCTCCCGGAAGGATTGTAGACCGAGCGCAGGCGCGGAACAAACTGCGCAGAGCGGCGTCGAGCCGACATCCTCGGCGTTGCCGGTTGTCTCGAGGAAAGCCGGGGTGTAGACTCAGCGCCGGGCGGAAGGCTGGGAGTCCCGCAAGAGAGACCAAACGCAAGGCCGCGGGCGGCAAGGCAAGACCGAGAACTCACGGGAAACGCGGCGTTCGGTGCAAACAACGGATTCAAGAAAAAAGCTGGAGAGGTGATGCACATGCGATGCAAGGTGGCGTTGCTGGTGTTGTTGACCGTGGCGTTCGGAACGACAGCGTTCGCGCAGGAAAAGGAGATCGACATCTCTTACCAGAAGTTCGTTCTGGAGAACGGCCTCACCGTGATCGTGCACGAGGACCACAAGGCGCCAATCGTGGCGGTGAACCTCTGGTATCACGTCGGCTCGAAGAACGAGAAGCCGGGCAAGACGGGCTTCGCCCACCTTTTCGAGCACCTGATGTTCGGCGGCAGCCAGCACGCCAAGGGAGTTTACATCAAGGCGCTCGAGGCGGTGGGCGCGACCGACATGAACGGCACCACGTATTTCGATCGCACCAACTATTTCGAGAACGTTCCGACCTCGGCGCTCGATT
>DASPOW010000360.1:0-2190 GCA_035625855.1 Candidatus Methylomirabilota bacterium
AGATCACGCTGCCGCCCGGCCGGCTGCATTCCTTCAAGGACCTGATGATGCCGGCCCTGGTGCGCGTCGGCGCGGTCACCGAGCGCTCGCGCCGGCTCTACGAGGCGGCGGGCATCCCGGTCTGGGACGATGCCTCGGTGCTCGAATCGATGGAGGACGCCGACACCGGCGACATCGTGTTCCCGGATTGATTTGACGTGTTCCCCCCATAGCGCGGGACGGTGCCCGCAACCCAAGCGTCAGGTCACGCGGTTCGTCATGCCCGCAATCCTTTAGCGGGCATCCAGGCGGGGCGGGGATTCAGACAACCATGGATTCCCGCTAGAAGATTGCGGGAATGACGAGCATGAAATCGGCGCGCCACGGCAAGACTTTCGGAGACAGTGGTTTAGCCGAAAAACCGCAGTTCAGAGCGGTTGAAAAAGACGCATCGTCCTGAGACTCCTTGTCCGCATTGATCTTTGGCGAAGTTCGATGCGGACCGTGGGAGGGACAGGACGATGCAAGCGCAGAGTACGTCAGGCGGGGCGGAAAAGGAACTGGCCATCGAGTACACGGATAAGCCGGTCAGTGGGTGGGGCGGGTTGGTGAGCGTGTTTCGGTTCTTTGACCGGCTGGGGGTCCGCCGGGTGCTGATCCACGCGCTGCCCGATGGGCGGACCTCGCCGAATCAGATTCCGGTGGTGGACATCGTGTGGGCCTTGTTCGTCACCGTGCTCAGCGGCGGGCGGCGCTTTGCGCACGTCGAACGCGTGCGCAGCGATGCGGTGGTGCACGCGATTGTGGGTGCGGCGCGGTGGCCGTCGGCAATGACACTGACGCGGTACTTCGGCGGCTTCGTGCGCGGACAGGTAGAGCAGTTGGTGGAAGTCCTATGGAGCTGGATGCTACAGCGGCTGCCGGTGCCAGCGCTCGGTGCCGTGCTGGATTTGGATTCGACGGTGTTCGAGCGCTACGGGCAGCAAGAGGGGAGCCTGAAGGGGCACAATCCACGGAAGCACGGGCGCCCATCGCATCATCCGCTGATTGCCTTTCTGGCCGAGGCGAAGCTGGTCCTGCATGCGTGGCTGCGCAGCGGGAACACGGGCTCGGCGCGTGGGGTGCGAGCGTTTTTGGATGAGGCCTTGGCGCACCTGCCTGCCGGCTATCGACTCTATGCGGTGCGGGCCGACGCGGGCTTCTTCGAGGCCGCAGTGCTGCGTGATCTGGAGCAGCGCCAAGTACCCTATGCGATTGCGGTGCGGCTCACCGCCCCGTTGCGGCGCGCGCTGGTCGGGGTCAAGCACTGGCAGGAATTTGCCCCGGGCTTGGAAGTCAGCGAGCTGAGCTATCAGACCTACGGCTGGGCCCAGCCCCGGCGGATCGTGGCCGTGCGGGAACGCATCGCTGAGCGTCCCGAGGCCCGCGGCCGCAAGCTGATCGAGGTGCCGGGGTACACCTTCCACGCGGTGGTCACCACCGTGAGCTTGCCGGCGGCAGAGCTGTGGCGCTTCTACAACAGTCGCGCCGAGAGCGAGAACCGGATCAAGGAACTCAAAGAGGACTTCGGCGCGGACGGCTTCTGTCTGCAATCCTTCGACGGCACGGAAGCCGTCTTCCGTCTCATCTGCTGCCTCTACAATCTGATGGCCGAGTTCAAGCGCCACATCCTGCACGACACCAGTCGGCGCCTGCTCTCGCTGCGCCATGAGGTCCTGGTGGTCGGCGCGATCCTGGGCGCCACGGGGCGCACGCCCGTGCTGCGCCTCGGCTTGCGCGGCCGCTGGCGCCAGCGCTTCGCGGAACTGCTCGAGCGCATCCAGGCCCACGTCGTTTCAACTGTGGCGCAGTTGGATCTTCTCGCGCTCCATCAACAGTTTGGACCTCCGCGACCCTGGAAACCGCGGCGATCTCCGTCGCTGCGACTCCCGTTGCTGGCCCTCCGGCTTGCCCCTCAATGAACTTCAACTGTGGTTTTCGGGCTCAGCTCAGGGAGCCCACTTTCAGTGGGCTTTCCGATATTCCGCCCGGCACTTCAGTGCCGGGTGCGTAGGCCGGAGGTCTTAGGCTAATCGACGCTTATGGGCCGCGCCCGGCGGCGTTCACGATCGGCCAGCCGTGCCGCCGCGCGTGGCGCCGGAGCAACCGGTCGGGATTCACCGGACGCGCATGGCCGACGAGCTTCAGCATCGGCAGGTCGCTG
The DNA here is from genome assembly GCA_035625855.1 of Candidatus Methylomirabilota bacterium. Lineage (GTDB taxonomy): Bacteria > Acidobacteriota > Terriglobia > Acidiferrales > UBA7541 > Acidiferrum. The sequence goes on from DASPOW010000360.1 coordinate 2,183, forward strand.
ATCGAATC
>DASPOW010000361.1:0-6527 GCA_035625855.1 Candidatus Methylomirabilota bacterium
TCAGCGGCTCGAAGAAACCTGGGACGAAAAAATAAAGAGCTTGCAGCCGCGCTTCCGCACCGCACTGCGCTCGCGCGAAAAACGCCTCCGCGAAAAAGGCAAGCTCGAGCTGCGCTTCTTCGACAAGCCCTCCGACTGGGAGCAGGGCCTGGCCGCCATCCGCGAAATCGAGGAGGACAGCTGGAAGGTCGAAGTTGGGACGGCCATCACCGCTCAGGATTTTCAGTGGCAGTTCTACAGCCGGTACGCCCCGATCGCGGCCGCCGCCGGCACGCTCCGCATCCCCGTGCTCTTCCTCGATGCCGAGCCGGTTGCCTACGACTACGCGCTCCTCGCCGACGGCGTCTACTACCTTCTCAAGACCAGCTACAAGAACAAGTGGCACGATTCCTATCCCGGGTTCGTCATGCGCAAGCTGCTCGTCGAGTGGATGTACTCCATAGGCGGCAAAGAGATTGACTACCTGGGCAAAGACGAAGACTGGAAAATGAAGTGGACCAACTCCGTCCGCGAGCATCGCGACTGCTACGCGTACGGCAGGACCCTCGCCGCGCGCTACCTCAGCGGGTTGCAACGCATGCGCTCGTTTTTCCGGAAGGAAGGTTGAAGGCCATCGCCAGCGCGCTGCACAACCGCGTCCCGGCTCCCGCGCAGGCGGAGGCTTCGCCCGCTCCCGCCGAGTCTGTAGACCGAACGCCGGCCGGGCCAGCCGCGCGCGCGGCGGCGCGCCCCGGCGTGCTGCTCATCGCCTATCATTATCCGCCGTGCGGCTTCAGCAGCGGCCTGCAGCGCACCTTCTGCTTCTCCCGGGACCTGCGTGCCTTCGGCTGGGCTCCGCTGGTCCTCACCGTTCACCCGCGCGCGTTTCCCCAGACCAGGACCGACCAACTGGCCCAGATTCCTGCGGACGTGCCGGTGCACGCCGCGTTCGCGCTGGACACGCCGCGCCACCTCGGCATTCGCGGCCGCTACTTCGGCTGGATGGCGCTGCCGGACAACTGGGTCAGCTGGCTTCCCGGCGCGGTCGCCTCCGGCCTGCGGATGATCCGCCGCTACCGCCCGCGCGTGCTTTGGTCCACCTATCCGATTGCTTCCGCGCACCTCGTGGGGCTGGCGCTGCAGCGGATGACGGGCATTCCCTGGGTGGCCGACTTTCGCGACCCCATGACCGAGGAAGACCCGCTGACCGGCCAGCGTTTTCCGGATGACCCGCGCCTTTTCCGCGTCCGCCGCTGGGTCGAGCGGCAGACCATTCGCCGCGCGGCGCGCTCCGTTTTCGTGACGCCGGGCTCACTTGAGATTCACCGGCAACGTTATCCGCAGTTTGCCGGTCGCATGTCGGTGATCGGCAACGGCTTCGACGAGGAGACCTTTGCCGCCGCGGAGCGCCTTGTTCCTCGCGTCGCCGCGCCGGGCGGCCGCCTGCTCCTCATTCACAGCGGCGTTCTCTACCCCGGCCCGGACCGTGACCCCACGGCGTTCTTCGCCGCGCTGGCTTCCCTGAAGGCCCAGGGGAGGGTTTCCGGGGCCACGCTGCACGTGCGGCTGCGGGCCAGCGGCTACGATGATTATTACCGCCGCAAGATTCAGGAGCACGGCATCGCGGACATCGTCACGCTCGACCCCGCCACGCCGTATCTCGACGCGCTCGCCGAAATGCTCGCCGCCGACGGCCTGCTCGTATTTCAGGGCCGCACCTCGAACCCCGCAGTGCCCGCGAAGCTCTACGAATACCTGCGCGCGCGGCGCCCCATCTTTGCGCTGGTGGATGCGGAGGGAGACACCTCCGCGGTCCTGCGCCGGGCCCGCTCCGGCACGCAGGTTCCTCTCGACGACCCGCGGAAGATCGAGCAGGGTTTGGTGCGCTTCCTGGAAGATGTCCGTCGCGGAGCGTCCCCGCTGCCTGATCCGCAGGACATCGCCGCGCACTCGCGCGTCGTCAAGGCCCGCGAGCTGGCAGCTCTGCTCGGCGAATGTGTGGACGCCGAAGCCGGCGCCCCGGCCGCCGCCGCCGCCCGCGGCGAGGAGACTTAGGCGATGTGCGGCATCTACGGCGTCGTGGACTTCACCGGCCGCTCGCCCCGGAGCGCGGCACTGCTTGAGCGCATGGGCCGCGTCATCGAGCATCGCGGGCCCGACGACCACGGCCACTACGAGGGTCGCGGCGTCGGCCTGGGCATGCGCCGCTTGAGCATCATTGACGTCGCCGGCGGCCACCAGCCCATCTGCAACGAAGACGGCACCGTCTGGCTGGTCCTCAACGGCGAAATCTACAACTTCCAGCCGTTGCGCGAGGAGTTGCTCGGCAAGGGACACGTTTTCCGGACACGCAGCGACACCGAGGTCATCGTCCACCTGTACGAGCAGGAAGGACCGGACTTCTTCAAGCGCCTGCGCGGCATGTTCGGCCTTGCCTTGTGGGACGCCAAACAAGAGCGCCTCGTTCTCGGCCGCGACCGCATCGGCGAAAAACCCCTTTACGTCCGCCGCGAGCCCGGCAGGCTGCTCTTCGCTTCGGAGATGAAGTCCATTCTCCAGGTGGAGGACGTTCCGCGGCGCCTGAACCACGCCGCCCTTCAGGAGTACCTCGCCCTGGGCTACGTTCCCGCGCCCCTCTCCATGCTCGAAGGCATCGAGAAGATTCTTCCCGGCCACTATCTGCTCGTTGAGAAGGGCCGCGTCGAGGATCGCGAATACTGGGATGTTCCCCGCGGCCCCGCCGAAAAGCGTCCCGAAGGAGAGTGGATCGAGCTGCTCCGTGCCAAGCTCCTCGAGACGGTTGAGTCGCAGCTCATCAGCGACGTTCCCCTCGGCGCGTTCCTCAGCGGCGGCATTGACTCCAGCACCATCGTCGCGGCGATGGCCCGCCTCACCGGCCGTCCCGTCAAGACCTACTCCATCGGCTACGGCGAGGAGCTCGCCTATTACAACGAGCTGCCTTTTGCGAAGGTTGTCGCCCGCGCTTTCGGCACGGACCACCACGAGATTGTGGTGCGCCCCGAGGTCAGCGAGCTGCTGCCAAAACTTGTCTGGCACCTCGATGAGCCCATCGCGGACTCCGCCTGCCTCACGACTTACCTCGTTTCCCGCCTCGCCCGCGAGAGCGTCACCGTAATTCTCTCCGGCGTCGGCGGCGACGAGCTCTTCGGCGGCTACCGGCGCTACCTCGGCGACAGCGTCCGCCGCTGGTACGCTCTGCTCCCCGGCCCCGTGCGCAGGAGGCTGCTGCCGGCGATTCTCAAGCGCATTCCGCAGGACCGCGCCAGCGCCTGGAAGGACTACGCGCGCTACGCGGCGGCGTTCGTCAGGTCCGCCGAACAGGACCCGGCTTCCAGCTACATGAGCTACGTCACGCTGCTGTCGCCCCAGGCGCAGCGCGAGATGCTGTGCTCGCCCGCAGGGAGTAACGGCGGCGCCGACGCCGCCGCGGAGACGCTCGAGCGCTACTTCGCGCGCTGCGGCAGCGAGGACAATCTCAATCGCATCATCTACGCCGACCTCAAGACCTCTCTGCCCGACGACCTTCTCGCCCTCACCGACCGCATGAGCATGGCCGCTTCGGTCGAGTGCCGCGCCCCGCTCGTGGACTTTGAGCTGGTCGAGGTCGCTGCGCGCATGCCCTCGGCCATGAAGGTCCGCGGCATGACCATGAAGTACCTGCTCAAGAAGGCCGTTGCCCCGTGGTTGCCGCGCGAAGTCATCGAGCGCAGAAAGCGCGGCTTCGGCGCGCCCGTCGGGACCTGGCTGCGCCGCGAGCTGCAGCCGCTGGTCAAGGAGCTTCTGTCCGAAGAGCAGGTGCGCCGCCGTGGGCTGTTCCACTGGCCCGCCGTGCAGAATCTTCTTCGAGCGCACGAAGAACAGCGCAGCGACAACACCGATCACCTCTTTGCCCTGATTGCCCTGGAACAGTGGTGCAGGATTTATCTGGACCACAAAGACGGGCAGGAAGCCCCGGCTTCCCTGCAGGGCAACCTCGCGGTTCTTTAGGCCCTGGCGGCGCGCCCGCGCCTCTCAGTCCTTCAGCAGATCTTCCAGACCCAGGTCGCGGCAGACCTTGACCAGGCTGAAGTTGTGCCGCAGTTCGGTCGGGAGCAGGCGTTCAGCCGTGTCGGGCGAAAGCCGCTGATAATTGACGTTGCTGATGCGGGTACAGTGGCCTTCCTCCACCTCGGCTTCTTTGATCTTCGCAACCTGGCCGCCGCATTTCTCCGCCCAATAGAGGATTCCGGCCCCGTGATCCCAGTAAAAACGCTTCCGGCGGAGCCGTTCGTCTTCGCCCGGACAGTTCGGATGGGCGGCGAAATTCATCCACCATCCGCATCCCTGCTCGAACTGAGAGCGGCTCGCTCCACGCGTCGTGCAGCCGATCAGCTCCCAGTAGCGCCTGGTTCCCCTCTTGAACAAAGTCTCCCGCAGCCCGCGTCGCGGCACGCTGACAGTCATGGAGCCGTCGGGCAGGGCCGCAAAATTTTCCGCGATGCGTTGCAGCTTCTCCCGCCGCACCAGCAGGTCCGAATGCCAGAACGCCAAGCGCTCGGCGAACAAGAACGCGAACTCCAGCGGAAAATGCATCCACATGGTGGGAAGGTGAAAGTCCGCGTTGAAGTCGATTTGCACTGCGCCGGGAACGAGCCGGGGCTTTTCCGCCCGGGGATCGCTTCCCACCAGCGGAGTCCACCCCACGCTCGCGGCAAGCCGCTGCTGGACCAGGCACCAGTCGGGATCGACATTCCAGCACAGCCACGCCCGCGGCACTCCCTCCATTTTCTCCCGCCACTTTCGCGCGGACGCGTAGATGGCATCCATGCCAAGATGGAATGCGCTCCAATTCCCCACGCCCGTGCGATACGCCAGGTCCTTCTCCGCCTGGGCTGCGCTCGGGGGATTGCCCTGCCCACCTGTCTTCGCTGTTTCCATCCTCACCTCTCCAAGCCTTCTCTGCCCATCCTATCAGCGGGCCCTCGGGGCCGGCCGTGTTTCGGAATTCTCCGCGGCGAAACCCGGCCTGGCGTCCGTCCGCGGCCTTCCTCCTACCGTCAACACGGCAATGACGATGAGAAAGGGCACAACGGGGATGTGATAGCGATCCTGGCTTTCGAAGATCGAGTGGATAGAGATGAAATAGAGAAGCGGGAGGAGAAGGCAACTCAACTGAGGCGCGCGCAGGATTTCCCGCCTCCAATGGATCGCGCTGAACAGCGCAAACACCCAAAGGGCGAACCACCAAATCTGGGAGAAGACCTTGCCCGTCGCGGCGGCGGTCTTCCATTGCGGATAAGGCCGCTCGATACTCCAATACGCGCCGGTATCATCCGAGCCCAGGAAGGTGTATTGCTTGCGCACGGCGAGTTTCAGGAACGCCAAGGGGTTCTTGGCAATCCACTCCTTGCCCCAGGCGAAACCGGTCTTGTTCCAAATCACTTCGTTCCCAAGGTAAGGAGACAAGTCCCGTTCGCCCTTCGGTGTCCAGCTCCCTGTAGCCAGGGGATTGTTGGCGCGATAGAACACATCGCCGCCGTTCGTCGAGACCGGCACGAAGGCGCCCAGCACCCGATAATTCCGCAGGCTCCAGGGCGCGACAATCGCAACCAGCGCGACCGTTGCCAGGAGCGCATTCCTCCAACCTCTCGGCCGCGAGGCGGACAGCAGTGCTGCGCCCGCCCATAGCGCCGGCAAAGTCAGAGCAGTCGGGCGCGTCAGCGTCGCCAGGCCTGCGGCCAGTCCGCCCGCGACGGCCCAGCCCCAGCTCGCTTCCTCCGGCAGAAAAACAAAGAAGCACGCCAGGAGAAACAGCGCAACGAAAAGGGGCTCAGAAGCAGCCAGCCCCGTCAGGCCCAGGCCCGAAGGCCAAACGGCAAAGATCGCCGCGGCAAGAACGGCGGCGTTCCACGCGCCTGCCCGGCGAGCGATTGCGATAACTAGAACCGAACTCAGGAGATAGAGTCCGCAATTCAGGACGGCAGGCATCCACGAGTGGTCTCCGAACACCAGCAGCCCGCCGGCCAGGAAGAACGGCAGTCCGGGAGGCGTAAATGCCCGGAAGGTGTGGCCCATCAGGAATTCCGAGTAGGTATGCGTGGCCAGCAGATTCCTTCCGGCCTGCAGGTACCGCAGATAGTCCGAGGTCTGCACCGGCGGTATCGCGATCACCCAGGCGATGCGGAGGACCAGCCCCCCGGCGGTCCACAGGGCGGCTCTACCCGCGCCCCGATGCGAAATAGAACCACCGCCCGGCTGCGGGCCGCTTTTCTTCAAAGCCGCTATCAGAATCGCGGCAAAGATGGCCGCTCCGCCAAGGGCCGCCACCGGCACCGAAATATGCTCGCTCGAAGCGTTCAGGATGAAGACGAGCGCGGCGAATCCCTCGGCGAGGAACGCGGCCAGCATCAGGAAGCGCAGCCAACGCGCGGCAGTTTCTGGCATGTTCTCGAGCAACCGCCTCTTCGTCTTGCGCCACAGCGCCGTGGAACACGTGCGATCTCGCGTTTCCGCAGCTCCGCGGCGTCACTGTTAGAATAAAGGCATCG
>DASPOW010000362.1:0-3300 GCA_035625855.1 Candidatus Methylomirabilota bacterium
AAAAGCTCGCCGAAGATGAAGCTCGCCACGAGAAACAAGAACCCGATGGCCGCGACACCGAGAAAAATGGCAAAAGCCGACAATCCAGGAAGGGACATCTCGTAATCCCCCGAGGCGGGCTGCTGGTTTATCTCTACGTAAATTCTGCCCTTAGGACTGCGCCACTCTAGAACGCGCTCGCGGCGAAGTCAAGGCAAGCACGCGAAAGGCGCGCGGCTTATAATCGGTTCATGTATGCGCAGAAGCTTGCTGTGCATGTTTTAGTCGGCGGCGAGCGCAAGCCTTGTCCTCTGGACTGGCTCGATCAGTTCTGCATGCGCAACTTCACCAATGCCGCCGAGTTCGATGATACCCTGCCGGTCGCAGAGGGCCGCGTGGAAACAGGTTTCCGCGTCACTCCGGACCGCTTCGTCGAGGCCTTTTCTGCCTGGCTCACCCAGCGCGGCAAGGGCAATGGCCAGCCTGTGCGCGTTGAAGTGATTCGAATCTCCCCCTAGCGCGGCGGTACCGTCAAGATCCTTCTCCAAGGCCGCGTTTTGCCGGCACCTCGGATTCCTGCTCGAAGGATGCGACTTTCGCGCGAATTCGCGGCAGCGCCGCCATCGCTGCTGCCTCGCCCGCGGCGATGAGATTCGGCGTTTGCGTGAAGTCGTCCCAGCGGAAAGGCTTCACGTCCGGCTCGATGATGATGTCAGCCTGTTGACGCCAGGCAAGATCCGCCTTGCCCTGGATAATAGTGAACGACCGGCTGATGATGTCCCCGACCGTGCGAGGTTCATCCACGCTCCCGGCTTCCAGGTAAATGGAAATGACGATGTCCGCACCGAGCAGGAAAGCTCCCTCGACCGGCACCGGTGCAGCGAGAAAACCGTCCACCAGCGTCCGGCCCTCATACTGCACCGGCACGAAAAGTCCCGGATACGCGCACGATCCCCGCATCGGCGGCAGAATCAAGCCTTGCGTGAAATAAACCGCCATGCCCGCCCTCAAATCCGTTGCCGCTATGGCGAAAGGCGTCGTCATTTCCTCGAAAGTCGTCACCTGCGACAGCCGCTTCCAATACCCTTCCATGCGCAGGTTCGTGGCCAGCCCCAGCCAGGAAGGAGTCCAGCGGCCGAAGTCGGTGAACTTGGTTCCCAGCGCCGCGTTCTCCATGTCCATGAGGGGCACGCCCGCGCAGAAACCCGCTCCGATGAGCGACCCCGAACTCGTTCCCGCCACGCAGTCGATGGGAATTCCGGCCGCCTGCAGCACGCGAAAGACCCCGATGTGTGCAATTCCCCGTGCGAATCCGCCGGAAAGCGCCAGTCCGATCCGCGGGCGTCTTTGCGGCGCGGCCTGGTCCGCATAGGCGAACGCGCGCAGCTTGTTGCGCGCGCTGCGGAGCCAGTCCACTGCGTCGTTCACTTTGCGGCCGACCATGCATTTCAACTGTATCGTGAGTTGTCCCGAAGGCGGCCCGGCGTTTGACCGGAGCATTGCGGTTTTGTAACCTGCCGTGTTGCGCATGTGACTCCGGAAAGGACTTCCATGGGCCGCCGCATCGAAAAAGCTGTCGTCCTGGGCGCGGGAACGATGGGCTCACGCATCGCCGCGCATTTCGCAAATGCGGGCTTGCCGTGCGTCCTGCTGGATATCGTTCCGCCGGACCTGCCCGCCGGCGCGCCCGCCTCGGAGCGCAACCGCATCGTCCGCGCCGGCTTCGAAGCCGCGAAAAAAGCCCGCCCCGCGGCCTTTTTCCATCCTTCGTTTGCCGACCGCGTTTCCCTCGGCAATTTCGACGATGACCTTCAGGCCTGCGCCGACGCCGACTGGATCATCGAGGCCGTCGCCGAGAATCTCGAAATCAAGCGCAATCTTCTCTCTCGCGTCGTCCCTTTTCGCAAGCCCGGCGCTGTCGTTACCACCAACACCTCAGGCTTGCCGGTGCACCTGATTGCCGAGGGCCTGCCCGAAGAGTTCCGGCAGCACTGGGCCGGCACCCACTTCTTCAATCCGCCGCGCTATATGAAGCTCGTCGAAGTCATTCCCGGGCCGTCCACCCTGCCCGAGGTTGTGCGAACGCTGGCCGACTTCTGCGACCGCCGCCTCGGCAAGGGCGTGGTCATCGCCAAGGACGTGCCCAACTTTATCGCCAACCGCATTGGAACGTTTTCCATGCTCAACGTGCTGCGCCTGATGACCAAGCTCAACATGACCATCGAGGAAGTGGACGCCTGCACGGGGCCCGCCGTGGGCCAGCCGAAATCCGCTACCTTCCGCACCGCGGACGTCGTCGGCCTCGACGTCCTCCTCCACGTCGTCCGGAACATCTACGACACGGCTCCGCAGGACGAGTCGCGGGAAATCTATCGCGTGCCTCCGTTCATCGAGGAAATGGCCAAGCGCGGCATGCTCGGCGACAAAACCGGCAAGGGCTTTTATCAGCGCGTCAAAAAAAGTGGCGGAGAAAGCGAAGTCCTCACGCTCGACACCAGTACCCTCGAGTATCGCCCCCGGCAGAAGGCCCGCTTCGCTTCGCTCGAAGTCGGCAAGACCATCGAAGACACGCGCGAGCGGCTCCGCACTCTCCTCGCACCGGTTTTCTCCGGCCAGCCCGCCGACAAGGCCCAACAATTCATCTGGGGCGCGATGTCGGAGATGTGCCTCTATGCCGCGCGCCGCATTCCAGAAATCTCTGACAGTCTCGCCGACGTGGACAAAGCCCTTCGCTGGGGTTTCATGTGGGAGTGCGGCCCTTTCGAATTGATGGACATTCTCGGCGTTCCGGTCTTTGCCGCCCAGGTCGAAAAGGAGGGCCGCGCCGTTGCGCCGGTCATTCAGAAGCTGCTTGCCTCGGGCCGCACGTCGTTCTACGACTCCGCAAAGGGCAGGACGTCCTGCTTCGACCCCGCTTCCGGGGCCATGAAGGCCGCCGAAGAACCGCAGGGCGTGCTGATTCTCAAATCGCTCAAGGAAGCCGGCCGCGAAATCGAGCGCAACGCCGGTGCCGGCCTCATCGACCTTGGCGACGGCGTGGTCTGCTGCGAATTCCACGCCAAGATGAACGCCATCGGCGCCGACCTTGTCTCCATGCTGCACAAGGGCCTGAAGCGCCTCGAAACCGGCTTCGACGCGATGATCATCGCCAACCAAGCCGTGAATTTCTCCGTCGGCGCCAACCTGATGCTGCTGCTCGTCGCTGCGCAGGAGCAGGAATGGGACGATCTGCACGACGCCGTGCGAAAATTTCAGAACACGACGCTGGCGCTGAAGCATGCGCCGCGCCCGGTCGTCGTGGCTCCTCAGGGCATGGCACTG
>DASPOW010000363.1:0-2603 GCA_035625855.1 Candidatus Methylomirabilota bacterium
AATGGTTTTACCGCCGGCACCCAGGCCGGACTAAATCCGGGGCTGATCCAGCAAGGTGACGTGACCATTCAACGTCTGGTCCAGGCCATCGAAGCCTCGCCCGTATGGAACGAAGGCAACAATGCGATCGTGATTGTGTGGGATGAGAACGACTATAGCGGCGTTTTCGCGCAGCCCCACGGCCTGTTTCCGCCGCAGAATCAGAATCGGGTCGTGCTCACCGTCCAGACGAACGGAGGCGCTGCAGGCGTGCAAAGCGGCGTCTACTACAACAGCTTTTCGCTTTTGCGCTCGCTCGAGGCAGGATTCGGGCTGCCCTGCCTGAACCATGCCTGCGATCCGGGCGTCCCTGTAATGTCCGACCTGTTCGGCTTTAACAACGGCCGCAACGGCAACGTGCGTTAGGGTAACGACTAACGCGGCGGGCTTCCCGGCCGTTTACCGAACGATCGGTTCAAAAACCCGGTCCGATAGAAGAAAAGGCCCTGCGGGGCCTTTTCTTTTTTGGGGAGCGCGCAGGCGCGCGGTGCGCAGTGCTTGATCTCGCAGCGCTGGCGGCTCGTCGGCGAGCGAAGCGGTCAGCGCGCGGTCGTTTGTTTGCGGTTTCGCAGCGGACGGAACTTATCCCTTTAGGCGACTAGTCGAAAACTTAAGAGCTCCCTGTAGATCAATCGAACTACTGCACTTGAATGCGGAAAATGTTGCGATGGGAAGAGAGGCGCGGGTACGCATAGACGGAAGGATCCGACCCGATAAAAGCTCTGTCTGCCAAGCTAAGGCGCTTTCCCAGGGCCTCTGCGGCGGCATCGATGGACGGGAACCCAGCAGCCGGCAGCGCCTGCATCCAATCGGGCCGAAGCGGAATCACGTACGTCGTGTTGGGCAATTCGATGCCGTGGCGCGTGGCGTTCTCGTGGAGGTAAAGAAATTTTCCTTCTCTCGACCATCTGACGACGGGCGGAATCACGCCGCGCTCTTCTGCGCCGGCCGACGCGCAGCGATCGCAGATCACTTTGCGCATCGCGCCATCGCTCGAATACAGGACGACCGCCAACTGCTCCCAAGCTGCGACCCATTTTCCATCCGGCGAAACATCGTACAAATACACGACCGGACTCGGCACGACGCGCTGCAGCGCGCTGCCGTCCGTCTTCACGTGGTAGAGGTAGGGCACCGCAACCGTGTCGCCGCCAACGAAGTATACGTCGTTTCGGACGCCGAAGAGCGCGCGCACGCAATCGAGCGTCGTCAACTTGCGCGGCGGCGCGCTGCCGTCGAGCGGCGCAATCCAGACCGGCGAATGTCCCGCATCATCCAGCGCGATGAACACAATGCTCTTGCCGTCCGGCGAAAGGCTGTATTGCTCCATCAAGAATTCGGACAGGAGGCGATCGCGGGCGCCGCTCTCGAGATCGACGGCCCAGAGTTCACCGCTGACAAAGCCCCGGCTCGCACGAGAGCGCTGGAGGTAATACAAACGCTTGCCATCGGGAGAAAACGAAGGCAGGAACGCGTACCCCTGCGAAGTGATCTGACGGTCCCCGGCCGAATTGTGAAGCCAGATCGTGCTCTGCTTTTCGCCGACCGAGGTGACGAATGAGCGGCCGTCGGGCGCGAAGGAAATCCCCTGCTCTTCGGTCGCGCCGAAAGTGACCTGCTCGGGCGCGCCGTCCGGATAACTTTGGCGCCAGATGTGAAAGCCGTCGCCGGTGTCCGCGGAGAAATACATCCACTTGCCGTCGGGCGACCAGGCCGCGCCGGTGCACTGCGACGGCTGCGGACCGACGCGCTTTCCCGGATTGCTGCCGTCGAACGGTACGAGCCGGCAAGGCAGCCAGCTGGTGATGTCCATTTCAATGGCCAAGACGGATCGTCCATCGGGCGAGACATACGAGCGGTGCGCCATGCCGTTCACGTCGCTGGGGAGATATACCTGCCGCTGCTCCGCGCGGCTTTCCGTGGCCGTGAAGATGCCCATGTGGAAGCCTTCGCCCGTCCCAGCGGAGAACATGATGCGCGGCGTGCCTCCGGCGGTCGGCAGCCAGCTCGGAGTGCCCACCGTGAGCCAGTGGCTCGGCGCTCCGCCGAGGACCGGCACTGTCCACGCATCTGCGACCCCGACCGTCTAGGCGATGCGCGAGCCATCCGGCGAAAAGGCGAGCGGCCCCATTTTCGAGAGACCGTCGTGCGTGAGCTGCACGGGCTCGCCATCGGGCAGCAGCTTGACGTTAACCTCGCCGTGTCCGACGAACGTGGAGTCGCCGCGGATGAACGCCAGAATGCGGCCGTCCGGCGAAAGCGCCGGCTCCACGGCCGAGTCGGCGAAGTTGGTGAGCTGGACGTATTCGGTGGAAGCAAGGCCGGAAGATTTTCGGTTGCGGAAGAAAATAAGCGCCCCGCTGGCCAGCAACACAGCGACGGCGAGTCCCACGGCGACGGCGCCCAGTTTCGATCGGCTTTCTAATTGCCGTGAAGCCGGAGCTGCTGCCGTGATGGCGCTCGAATCCGACAGCGCCTCGAGCGCAAAGGCCAAATCGGAAGCGGATTGGAAGCGCTGCTCAGGATTTTTTTCGAGGCAGCGGTGGACAACTCTCTGCAGCGCG
>DASPOW010000364.1:0-3240 GCA_035625855.1 Candidatus Methylomirabilota bacterium
CGCTACCGCGCGTATTACGCCCGAGCCCTGGCGTATAACAACCTGCCTTCGCCGACGGCGGACCAGGCAGCCAAAGCGCGCGACGCGGCTATCGCCGGCCTGCAGGCGCTCGATGCGATCAAGAGGCCCGATAATGTGGACGAGAAGACGTTCGAGGAGCAGGTGCGCCGGCCGGCGCTGATTACGTTCAACTACACGGCCGCGGCCGCCGCCGCCGCCGCGAAGGACTTTCCCACGGCGATCAAGTATTACAGGGCGACTTTGGTGCTGACGCCGGACCAGGCTGTGACATGGTTCCGTCTGGGCGTCGCTTATCTTTCCTCCACGCCGCCACAACAGCTCGACGGTTTCTGGGCGCTGGCGCATGCGGTGGCGCTGAAGGGTCAAACGGAAGCCCAGGTGAAGAAGTACCTGCGCGGCCAGATGCTGAACTACCAGCAACTGGGCTGCGAAAGCCTGGTGGACGCGGAAATGAACGAACTCGTGGCTCTGGCGGCCAGCTCCACAGACCGCCCCGACAGCTACAAGCTGCCCAGCGCAGCGGACCTGGAGGCCGCGCGGAAGGACATGACCATCGCGTCGGTGATTGCCGATCTCAAGGGGGGCGGTGAGAAGGGCAAAGTCACGTGGCTTGCGGCTTGCGGGCTGGAGTTCCCGGAGGTTCCAGGGAAGCTGATGGAGGCGCCGACGGGCGAGGAGCCGGTTGTTTTGCAAATCGCCTTCGTTACGAACGACGAGGAATTTCAAAACGCGAAGACCCCGGATATGGACGTAAAGGTCGTCGGCCAGCCGGAAGCGGCGAGGATCGAGAAGGACAGCCAGGTAGGGTTTACCGGGACGCTTGTCGGATTCGATACGAATCCCGCATTTCTGCTTCACTGGGACAAGGCCAAGGTTAACCCACAGTTCATTCCGACTGAGAAGAAGGCACCGCCGAAGAAGGCGCCACCCAAGAAGGCACCGGCAAAGAAGCAGCCGGGAGCGTAGTTCAGAAGAACTCCGCGAGAGGGAAACGCAGATAAGCAGCCCAGCGGGGCTGACGCGGAGGTACGCGCGAGAGCTTCAGCGCCGTTTGCCGCGCGGCTCGAGCTTGTATTGGCCGATCTTGCGGCTCAGCGTGTTGCGGTGGATGCCTATCAGCTGCGCGGCGCGGGACTGGTTGCCGTTGGCGCGGTCGAGCGCCCGCTTGATGAAGCGCTTCTCAAATTCTCCCACCGCCTCATCGAACAGGATGCCGCGCTCGACCATCTGGTTGACGAGCCCTTCCAATTGCTCCTTCATCGCACGCTCCGCCAGCACTCCGGACCGGGGAGGAAACCCGGCTAATCGAGTTCGTGTCCGGTCAAAATCCGGTACGCCTCACGGTACTTGGCCCGCGTCCCCGCCACGACGTCCTCCGGCAACTCCGGCCCCGGCGGCTGCTTGTTCCAACCGATGCGCTCGAGATAATCGCGGACATACTGTTTATCAAAGGAAGGCTGGGGGCCGCCGGGTTCGTATTGCGCGGCCGGCCAGAAACGCGAGGAATCCGGCGTCAAGGCTTCATCAATCCAGATGAGCTCGCCGCCCAGCATTCCGAATTCAAATTTCGTGTCCGCCAGGATGATACCGCGCGGCTCGGCAAAAGCGGCGGCGCGGCGATAAATCTCGAGGCTGATGTCCCGAACGCGCCCGGCGGCGTGACTGCCAACGAGGTCGGCGGCCTGGTCGAAGGAAATGTTCTCGTCGTGGCCGGCAACCGCTTTCGTGGACGGAGTAAAAATGGGCTGCGGCAAGCGGTCGGATTCGCGAAGGCCCGCGGGCAGGGAATTGCCGCAGACCTTGCCTGTGGTCTTGTAGTCCTTCCACCCCGAGCCCGACAGATAACCGCGCACGACGCATTCAATGGCCAGAGGTTTCGCCTTGCGAACCAGCATGGCGCGACCGGCAAGCTCCGCGCGGTAACGGTCGAAGGGCGGCGGGAGTTCCGATCCGCTGAGCACGTGGTTCGGAACCACGTCCTTCAAGCGGTCGAACCAGAACAGCGAGAGTTGCGTGAGGACGCGGCCCTTGTCCGGAATGCCCGTGGGGAGGACGACGTCGAAGGCGGACAGGCGGTCGGTGGCGACGATCAACAAGCGATCGCCGAGGTCGTAAATGTCGCGGACCTTTCCGCGCGCGATCGGGCGAATCTCCGGGAAGTGGGTCTCGCGGACGACGCTTCGTGCAGGAGTAGCGGCCACAGGATTCATCGCACCGAAAAAGAGGAGCGTATTCTAGCGCAGGGTTTCGCGAAGTCAACGCCGCGAAAGGTGCAACGGTGGGAAACCTCTGGAAAAGTTTTCGCGAACGAAAGACTCGCTGTTCCGGCCGGGGAGAACTAGGCCGCGGAGGCGCGAGATGCTTTCGCAGCGGGCGCGGCGGCTTCTTCCCAGCGGACCGAAACGAGTTTCGAGACGCCAGGCTCCTGCATGGTCACGCCGTAGAGGACCGAGCCCATCTCCATGGTGCGGCGGTTGTGGGTGACGATGATGAACTGCGTCTGCGTGCTCATTTCCGTGACCAGCCTCGTGAAGCGTCCCACGTTGGCTTCGTCGAGAGGAGCATCGACCTCGTCGAGAATGCAGAACGGGCTGGGCTGGAACCGAAAGATGGCAATGAGCAAAGCCAGAGCGGTCATGGCCTTTTCTCCGCCGGAGAGCAGCAGAACGTTCTGCAAGCGCTTTCCAGGCGGTTGGGCGACGACGTCGATGCCCGCGTCGCCGGAGCTGTCCGGTTCGGTGAGCCGCATTTCGCCGGTGCCGCCGCCGAAGATGGCGTGGAAGGCATCGGCAAAATTCCGGTTTATGGCGGCGAAGGCGGCCTCGAACTTCCCGCGGGAGATTTCATCGAGCTCGCGAATGGCCTGCTGGGTATCCTCGATGGATTTGAGCAGGTCATCACGCTCGCGGGTCAGGAACGCGAAGCGCTGCTCGCACTCGTTGTATTCCTCGAGGGCCATCATGTTGACGGGGCCCATCGCTTCGATGCGCGCTTTCATCTCGCGGTAGTTGTTTTCCGCCGCGATGAGGTCTTCCCCGGCAAGAAAAACGGATTCCTGGGCCAGAAGGTCTTCGGGATGGGCGTTGACCTCCGCGAGGCAGGTTTCGCGGAGATGCTGACGATCCGAATCGTTGCGGGCGCGCTCGATTTCGGCGCGGTTGCGCTCTTCGCGCAGCCCGTCCAGCGTCTGACGGCCGGTGCGCAGGGTGTCCTCGGTTT
>DASPOW010000365.1:0-4958 GCA_035625855.1 Candidatus Methylomirabilota bacterium
CGGAGTTGTGCATCGAACTGCCGCGCACGCGCGTGCCCTGCGCGGCGGGGCTGCAATTCGGCTCCCGCTACCCCGGCGACCCGCGACGCTTGACGCTGCACGATTTTCTGCCCGATGAACAGCTCCGGCAGGTCGAGAACCTGCACGATTTCGCGGGGATGCTGGTCTTTGACAAATGGACCTGCAACACAAACGGCAGACAGACATTGTTCTTCCGCGAGGGGCCGCGCGGAGAGGGAGAAACCGCGGCGGCGGACGAGGCGCCGTACCGCACGTTGATGATTGACCAGGGCTTCTGCTTCAACGCCGGGGAGTGGAACTTCCCCGACGCGCCCTTGCGCGGGCTCTACACGCGCAACCGCGTGTACGAGGGCGTGACCGGGATGGACTCCTTCGCGCCGTGGCTCGACCGGCTGGCCATGCGTCTGACGGAACGCGCCCTCGATGAGGTAAGCCGCGATATTCCCCCGCAGTGGTACGACGACGACCATGACGCGCTGTGGCGCCTCCTCGAGCAACTCGATCGGAGGCGCACGCGCGTGCCGGAGTTGCTGCTGGAAACCAAGCAATCGGCCCGGCAACCCTTTCCCAACTGGACGTGAGCCATGAGCGAGACTCTACAAACGGAAGCCGGCGGCGGGCGCGCCTGCGCCTACCGCATCCTGCGCTACACCCCGAACCTCGTGCGCGATGAATGGGTGAACATCGGCGTCCTGGTATACGACCCGGAGCGCGGCGAGCGGCGCCTGCGCCTGATTGAAGACGCGGGAGAGTTCGCCCGCGTGCGACGCCTGCACCCGGAGGCCGACGAAGGCCTCCTGCGTGCCCTGCGCGATGACTTCGAGCGGCAGTTCGCCGGCGCCAGCGGCAACTGGCAGGCCGTGCTCGCCAAGTGGGACGACACGCTCTCCAACGCGCTGCAGCTCGCGCCCCAGAAGGGCGTGCTCGCGGGAGACCTGGACGCGGAGCTGGAGCGCCTGTACGCGGACCACGTCGCGGCGCCCGCGCGCCGCGGCGCCGGAGCGGAACGCGCCGGAAGCCGCGGAGCCATCCGCAGTTACTGCAACCAGGTGTGGAAACAGGCGCGGGTCTGGGAGAAGCTGCAGAAGCTCGTGCCCGCGCAGGAGTTCACCTTCCCGGGTGACCCGATGAAGTTCGACTACGGTTACCGGCGCAATGGCACGCGCGGCTTCGTGCAGGCGCTGTCGGTCACGCGCGCGCCGGGCGACGCGAAGCTGCTGGCCTACACGGCGGAGCGCGTCGGCGCCAAGGTCAAGTGCGAGTTTGCCGCCGTGACCGATGTCGCGCTTTCGGGTGACAACGAGCGGCACCGCTTCGTTCGCGACACCCTGCGCGACGCGGGGATCGACCCCGTGCCGCAAGAAGGCTTTGCGGTGTGGGTGGCCAAGCTGCGCCCCCTGCTTCAGTAGAGCGCGGCCTCCAGCAGCGGTTTGCCGCCTTGACCATGAAGGAGCGAGCGCATAGCATGGTGCGCTCTCTATGACGCAGGACCCTCTGATCGACCAGTCTCTCTCGCACTACAAGATTCTCCGCAAGGTGGGCTCGGGCGGCATGGGCGTGGTCTACGAGGCGGAGGACACCCAGCTCGGCCGGCGCGTGGCGCTGAAGTTCCTTCCGGCGGAAATGGCCCAGGACAGCCAGTTGCTCGAACGCTTTCAAGGCGAGGCGCGCGCCGCCTCGGCGCTGAATCACCCGGGCATCTGCACCATCCACGCCATCGAGCAGTACGAGCGCCAGCACTTCATCGTCATGGAACTTCTCGAAGGGCACACCCTGGCGGAGACCATGGGGAAGCAGCCGATGGCAATGGAGAAGCTGCTGCCGATGGCCATCCAGATCGCGGATGCGCTCGAATCCGCCCACGCCAGGGGCATCGTGCACCGCGACATCAAGCCGGCCAACATCTTCCTGACCGAGCGCGGCCAGGTGAAGATTCTCGACTTCGGGCTGGCCAAGATGGGCCGCGCGGAGATGGGGCGGGCGTCGGCGGCCGAGCAACTGGAGACGATGGTTTCGCAGGCGCACCTCACCTCGCCGGGAACGGCGATGGGCACGATCTCCTACATGTCGCCGGAGCAGGCGCGCGGGCAACTGGTGGACGCGCGGACGGATATTTTTTCCCTGGGGACGGTGCTCTACCAGCTGGGCACCGGGGCGCTGCCGTTTCCCGGCGACACGTCGGCGGTCATTTTTGACGCCATCCTGAACCACGATCCGCGGCCGGCTTCGGAGCTGAATCCCTCGCTGCCGCCGGAGTTCGTCCGCATCCTGGACAAGACGCTGGAAAAAGACCGCAACCTGCGCTGCCAGACGGCAACGGAGCTCAAAACGGATTTGAGCCGCCTGAAACGCGACCTCGAATCGGGGAAAAAACGCGCGGCCGAAAAAAGCGAAGCGGCTTCCGGAGCACCGAAGCCGGGCGGAAAGTCCATCGCCGTCCTGTACTTCGAAAACGCCAGCAGCGCCAAGGAGGACGAGTACCTGCGCGACGGCATCACCGAGGACATCATCACCGAACTCTCCAAGATTCGCGGCCTGAACACCTTTTCGCGGCCCACGGTGCTGGCCTTCCGCGACCGGCCGGTGACCCCCGCGCAGATCGGGCAGCAGTTGCATGCCGCGTACGTGCTCACCGGGACGCTGCGCCGCGCCGGAACCCGCCTGCGCATCAACGCGCAGCTTGTGGACACGCACACCGATTTCCCGCTCTGGTCGGAGCGCTTTGATAGGGAGATGAAGGACGTCTTCGAAGTCCAGGACGAAATCGCGCGCAAGATCGCCGAAGCCCTGCGCGTGACGCTCTCCCCGCAGGAGCTCGAAGCCCTGGCGGTCAAGCCCACGGAGAACCTGCAGGCTTACGACTTGTATCTGCGCGGCAAGCGCTATGCGCGGCGCCAGACGCGGCAGGACCTGGAATTCGCCCTGCAGATGTTCGAGAACGCGGTGGCCATGGACCCGAGTTTTGCCCTGGCCTACGCGGCCTGCGCCAACGCCTGCGCCATGTTCTACTGCAATTACAGCCGCGACAAAGTGTGGGTCGAGCGCGCCCGCGAAGCTTCAGGCAAGGCCGTGGCCCTGCGCTGGGACTTGCCCGAGGTGCAGGTGAGCCAGGCCTGGGTGCTTTACGCGACCGAACTGCACGACGAAGCCGTCCGCATGGTGCGCAAAGCCATCGAGCGCAAGCGCGATTGCGAAGGAGCGTACTACCTGCTCTGCCGCGCGCTCTTCTCCGCCGGGCGCTTCCAGGAAGTGGTGGACGTGATGGACACGGCCATCGAAGCGAGCGGCGAGGACTACAACGTTTACGTGCCGATCATGAACTCGCTGGGAGCCATGGGCAAACAGGAAGCCAAGAGCAACATGATCCAGCGCCGCATGGCCGCGTTCGAAAACCACTTGAAGCAGGTCCCGGAAGACGCGCGCGCCCGCATCCTTTTGGCCGGCGACTACGCCGACCTGGGCCGCGTGGACGACGCGCTGCGCGAGGCCAACCTGGCCATCACCCTGCGCGCCAATGAGGCCTCCATTCTCTACAACGCCGCGTGCCTGTACTGCGCCATCCAAAGGAAAGCGGAAGCGTTGGATGTCCTGCGAAAAGCCTGGGAAGCGGGCTTCAAGGACGCGACGTGGGCGCGCCGCGACCCGGACCTTTTGCCCCTTCACGGGGACCCGGAGTTCGAGCGGATGTACCCCGAACACACAGGGACGCCGCCCGCCGCTAGCAGGGCCGGTAATTAGCCGGCCCCCCGGCTATAGAACCGGCTCGGACCAGTTCTCCAGCGTCTCCTTCACCTTGTGCAGGAACTGGTGCGCCACGGCGCCGTCCACCACGCGGTGGTCGTAGCTCAGCGTCACGTAGCACATCGAGCGGATGGCGATGGCGTCGTCCACCACCACGGGGCGCTTCTCGATGGCGCCCAGGCCGAGAATGCCCACGTTGGGCTGGCTGATGACCGGCAGGCCGAAGAGCCCGCCGAAGACGCCGGGGTTGGTGATGGAGAAAGTTCCCTCCTGCACTTCTTCGGGCTTGAGCTTTTTCGCGCGGGCGCGCTCCGCCAGGTCGTTCAGGTTGCGCTGGATGCCGAGAAGGTTCTTCTCCTCGGCATTCTTGACGACCGGAACGATCAGGCCCCAGTCGAGCGCCACGGCGATGCCGATGTTGATCTCCTTGTGGAGGACAACGTTCGTGCCGTCGAGCGAAGAATTGAGGATGGGATAGGCGCGCAGGCCGGCCACGGCGGCCTTCACGAAGAAGGGCATGAAGGTCAGCTTGGTCTCGTAGCGCCTCTCGAATTCGTCCTTTGCCTGCGCGCGAATCGCGGCGACCCGGCTCATGTCGATTTCGTCCACGGAGTAGACATGGGCGGAGACGCGCTTCGAAGCCACCATGTGCTCGGCGATGCGCTGGCGCATCACGCTCATGGGCTGCACTTCGTAGTGGCCGAAGTACATTTTTTCGCGCGGCACGGCGGACTCGAAGGCCACGTGCACCTGCCCGCCCGCGCCTGCCGGAGGCGGCGGGGGAGGAGCTTGGGGAATGGCCGACGGCGGTAAGGGCCGCACGCCGCCGGTCGCGCCCGCCGTGGCGCCCGCGGCGATGACCGCCTCGATGTCTTCCTTGCTGATGCGGCCTCCCGCGCCGCTGCCGGTGACGCTCGCGAGGTCGATGCCGTGCTCCTTGGCCAGGCGGCGCACAAGCGGCGAACTGTGAATGCGCTCGCCCTCGGCGCGCACTGGAGCGGGCGCTGCGGCGGCAGCAGCAACGGCCGGCGCTTGCCGCTGCGGCGGCGAAGGCACGGCCACCGGCCCGGGCTTTGGCGCAGCGACAGCCGCGGGCGCCGGAGACGGCGCGGCAGCTTTGGGAGGCGGAGGAGCCGGAGCGGTCTTCGCGGGAGCTGGCGCGGGCGCGGAGGCCGCTGCGCCGGCGGCGTCAATCA
>DASPOW010000366.1:0-2969 GCA_035625855.1 Candidatus Methylomirabilota bacterium
GCAGGAACGAAGAGAAATGCGGTAGATTGAAAGAATTGGATTCATGACGGAAAGAGCTCCAGCACGGGCGGTTATGGCTGCGCGGACGCCGTCGCTTGTAGTCGTGGGGCGGCCCAACGTGGGCAAGTCCACGCTGTTCAACCGCCTCACCGGCACGCGCCGTTCCATCGTCACCAACGAGCCGGGCATTACCCGCGACCGCATCTACGGACGCGCGCACTGGCGGGGGCGGGAATTCGAGGTAGTGGACACGGGCGGCATCGTTCCGGACGACAAGGCGGGGATCCCGCGGGAGATTTTCCGGCAGGCGCGCGTGGCCATTGACAACGCCGATCTGCTCGTGCTCGTCGCGGACAGCCAGGCCGGGGTGACGCCGCTCGACGCGGAACTGGCGCGGCTGCTGCGCGCGACCGGAAAACCCTTGGTGGTGGCTGCGAACAAGGTGGACGTGCCGCGCCAGGAGAGCGAGGCGGCGGCGTTCCACGAGCTGGGCGTGCCCGTTTTCCCCATCACGGCGGAACATGGCTCCGGCCTGGACGAACTGCTCGATTATGCGCTGGATGTCTTCGCAAAGCGCGCTGGAGCGCCCGAGCGGGCCGCGGAGGACGAAGGGGTTGAGCAGCGGCCGATCGAAGTGGCCATCATCGGGCGGCCCAACGTGGGCAAGTCCACGCTGCTGAACCGCCTGGTGGGCGAGGAGCGCGCGATCGTCTCGCCGGAGGCGGGAACGACGCGCGACAGCGTGGATACGGAGGCGAGCCACGGCGGCCGCCTGTATCGCTTCGTGGACACGGCGGGAATTCGCAAGAAGGGCAAGACGAAGCTCGTCGCGGAGAAGCTGAGCGTGGTGATGGCGCGGCGCGCGCTGGAGCGCGCCGACGTGGCGCTGCTGGTGGTGGACGCGGCGCAGGGCGTGACACAGGGCGACGCGACCATCGCCGCTTATGCGGAACAGTCCGGCCGCTCGGTAATCCTGGTGATGAACAAGTGGGACCTCGCGGTCGAGGCCGCGCGCGAAGCTGCGGAGCGCGAGGCGGCTCATGCGGCGGCGCGGAAAGCCCTAGCCGGAAAACGCGCGCCGCGCAAGCCGGCAGACGCGCGCCCGGGCCCCGCGCCGGCTTTCGACAAAGGAAAGCTGCTGTCTGACTACGAAGGGCTGGTGCGAAAGAAGCTCAAGTTTCTGAGCTACGCGCCGGTTGTGTTTCTTTCGGCCAGCACAGGCGAGCGCACCGAAAAGCTCTACCCGCTTATCGAGCGAGTGGCCGGGGCGCGGCGGCGGATTCCCACGCCGGAACTGAACCGCTGGCTCGCGGGAGTGGATTTAGGACGCGGCACGACGCCTAAGGCGCGCCCGGTGAAGATTTTCTACATGACGCAGTCGTCAGCGTCGCCGCCGACGTTTCTGCTCTTCACCAACCAGCGCCAGCCGCTGCATTTCAGCTTCGAACGCTTTCTGGAGAACCAGCTTCGCGCGAAGTTCGACTTTACGGGGACGCCGGTGCGCTTCGTGCAGCGCATGCGCAAGCGTGAAAGGGAACGAAAGGCGCGTTGACACAACGCGGAATTGGACTAGGATGAAGTGTCCCCCTCCGGAAGGTCCGGCATGGCTGGCGGCAACCAAGCCACACAACTGGCCCTCGATAAATCGCTCTACCGCATCGGCGAAGTGAGCCGGCTGACCGGCACGAAGGCCTTCGTGCTGCGCTACTGGGAGACGGAGTTTCCCATGCTGCAGCCGGTGAAGAGCCAGAGCGGGCACCGGCTCTACCGGCGACAGGACGTCGAGATGGTGATGCGCATCAAGCGGCTGCTCTACGACGAGGGGTTCACGATTGCCGGAGCGCGGCGGCACTTGCGGGACACCAACGGCAACGCCGCGGGCGAGGCACCGGCACAGGGCTCCGGCGCGGCGCAGCTGCTCAGCCGCAAAGCGCTGCTCGACCTGCGGGACGCGCTGCGCGGTTTCTTGACGCTGCTGGAAAAGCGGTGATAGCCTGATTTTGCCGCGGTCGGGACGTAGCGCAGCCTGGTAGCGCGCACGCTTGGGGTGCGTGAGGTCGCTGGTTCAAATCCAGTCGTCCCGACCATTCAAACTGGCCACGCACTATGATTCGTTCAATCACTATTCTCGCCATGAGTCTCTGCGCTTGCAGCGCAGGCCAAGCGCAAAGTGTCAGCGATGAAGTTCGCCTGCGAGCGACCGTGCAGGCTATCGCCCCGCTCACCGGTTTTTCAGGGGCGATTACGCGGGTTGACGTTGATCCAAGATTCGCGTTGACCGTGCGTATCGAGTCAGCCTTTCCAGCAGTCACGGGTTTTGGCGCGGGTGCTGTCATCACATTCGCGATTCACAGTCCGTCTATGCTTTTTCTCGGGAAACCGACGAAAGGCAAAACCTACGACTTTGTGCTGTACCGAGAAGTTGAGGATGGTAAGACGAGGTTTTTCGGTTTGAACGTTCGAAGGGTGCAGGCTCACGCAAGCGACGCCGCGAAACCGTCGAAATGAGGCTTGCATGCACTAAAGGTGTCGTCGGACGGGCGGTAGACATCTTTTCTCGATGACCACGAAGAAACCGCACATTTTGGTGACGAATGACGACGGGTACCACGCCGCGGGGCTGAAGGCGCTGGTCGAAGCGCTCGAGGGCCTGGCCACGCTGAGCATCGTGGCGCCGAAGCGCGAACAGAGCGGCGCGGCGCAGTCGCTGACGCTGCGCACCCCGATTATCTGCCACGCGATGGGCGAACGGCAGTGGGCCGTGGACGGCACGCCCGCGGACTGCGTCATCGTGGCGCTGCACAAGTTGTTGCCGGAACCTCCGGACATGGTGATTTCCGGGATCAACCTGGGGCCGAACCTGGGCGAAAACGTCTATTACTCCGGGACGGTGGGAGCGGCGCGGGAAGCTGCGCTGCACCACATTCCTTCTTGCGCGATTTCGCTCGCGGCGCGCAAAGCGCCGTGGC
>DASPOW010000367.1:0-4154 GCA_035625855.1 Candidatus Methylomirabilota bacterium
AGCACGCCAGTAGTAGAGCGCGAACTGGGTCAGCGCAACAATGGCGATCGAAAGCAGCATAGCCGGGAACATACCTCACCCTCAAACGGCATTCTGCCGGTCCGGGCTGCGTAGGCCAATAGGCGCGCGGTACTATGGGAATAGAACCTCCCGGAATCCAGGGCCGTCTGTAACCACATGAATCAGAGGTGGTTATAGAGGCAGCCTGCGAGTTTTAGGCCGTTCCACATGAGGGGATGGCTGCGCAAAGGCCACGCGCGGCAGATGCCTGCCAAGTCTGGCCCCGCGGGCCCCCATCCATGTTTAACTCAGCCGTTAAATAAGTGCTTGCCAGGGAAGAGCCGTTCCTCTAAGATTTAACCGCGTGGTTAACAAACAAACAGTGAGCGCGGTGTTTGCGGCGCTGGCCGACCCCACCCGGAGGCGCATCCTGGAGAGGCTTGCGACAGGCGGCGAAGCGCGGGCCACGGCGCTGGCCCGGCCGTTCCGCATCTCGCTGCCCGCGATTTCGCGCCACCTGCGCGTGTTGGAGGGCGCCCGGTTGATCGAACGGAGGCGCAAAGGGCGGCTGCACCTGATCCGCGCGCGGGCCGCCGGGCTCGCCGAGGCGCGCCGCTGGATGGCGCACTATGCCGCGGGTTGGGACGCGGCCTTCGACGCGCTGGACGAACTGCTCCACAAGGACCGGGAGAAGGGCAAGAGGGAATGAAATCCGAGATCAAGATGACCGGTAATCGGCTGCAGATTACGCGGGTATTCGACGCGCCGCGGGCCGTAGTGTTCGCCTACTGGACGCGGACGGAGAAACTGCAGCAATGGTCGGGATGCAAAGATGCGACCAAGGTGGAGATTGAGGCCGACTTGCGCGCGGGCGGCTCCTTCACGCAGAGAATGTGGATCGCCGGCGCCGGCGAATACACGTTCACCGGGAAATATGAAGAGATTACCGAGCCCGAGAAAATCGTCTATACGGCGAACATGGGCCCGGCCACCATCCGCATAACCATCGAATTCTTCGAAGAAGGCCGTCGCACGAGAGTGGTGCTGACGCAAGAAGGATTTCCGGACCCGAAGATGTGCCAGATCGTGTCGCAAGGGTTCAGCGAGTCGTTCGAGAAGCTCGACGAGTTGCTGGCAAAGCATTCGGCGTGAACCGGATCGGCGACGGCGGCCTTCCGGCGCAGCGGCGCGGGCGGCCATACTTTTCGGGAGGAAAGCCAGAGAACGGGCACGGCAAATACTCGGTGAGGAAAGGACTACGAATGAACTATCCACGAATTGCGCTGGCGGCGATTGCGGCCACGATCGCGTTTTTCGTC
The DNA here is from genome assembly GCA_035625855.1 of Candidatus Methylomirabilota bacterium. GTDB lineage: Bacteria > Acidobacteriota > Terriglobia > Acidiferrales > UBA7541 > Acidiferrum. The sequence goes on from DASPOW010000367.1 coordinate 1,320, forward strand.
TACGGCTTCCTCGTGGAAGGAATGCTGATTCGGAAAGACTTCGCGTTGTCGGCGGCGCTCTACCGCGCGTCGGACCTGCAGATGAAGTACATGCCCATCGGACTCGTCTCGGTTCTTGTGGGCCTGTTCATGGCAGGAATGATCTACGCGAAGTGGTGTGGAGGGCAATCCAGCGCGATGACCGGCTTGCAGTTCGGCCTGCTCATGGGGATTTTCGTCGCGTGCGTACACTCCCTTTCCAACCTGGTGACGATGAATATGAATTTAAGGCTGGGGCTGGAGATCACCGCGAGCACATTCGTTGGGTGGGTGCTGGCGGGCACCGTCATCGGACTGGTATACAAGCCGGCGGCCCCTGCGGTGCACTGAACCACCCGGGCTGTCAGGACTTGAGGGTCCAGGCGGAAATAACCAGGCGCTGGATTTCGCTGGTACCTTCGTAGATTTCCGTGATGCGGGCGTCGCGATAGGCGCGTTCGACGGGATACTCGCGGCTGTAACCGTTGCCGCCGTGGATCTGGATGGCCTTGTGTGTGACGCGCGTGGCCATTTCGCTTGCAAAAAGTTTTGCCATGGCCGCTTCCATGCTGAAGCGCGCGTTGGAATCCTGTTTCCAGGCGGCTTTGCGGACGAGCAGGCGCGCCGCGTCGAGTTCCGTGGCCATGTCGGCGAGCATGAACTGGATGGCCTGGAACTGCGAGATGGCGTGGCCGAAAGCCATGCGTTGCTGCGAGTACGAGATGGCGGCTTCAAACGCGCCCTGAGCGATGCCGACGGCCTGGGCGCCGATGCCGATCCGCCCGCCGTCGAGCGTTGAGAGAGCCACTTTGTAGCCTTCGCCTTCGTTGCCGATGCGGTTCGCAACGGCCACTTCGCAATCGTTGAAGACCAGCTCGCAGCAGGCCGTGGCAGTGATGCCCAGTTTTTTTTCTTCCTTGCCGATCCTAAAGCCCGGCGTGCCTTTTTCGACGATCAGGGCCGTGATGCCTTTCTCGCCCTTCGAGGGATCGGTGTTCACGTAGACGATGGCGGCATCGGCCGCGCCGCCGTTGGTAATCCAGGCCTTCGTGCCGTTGACGACGTAGGTGTCGCCTTTGCGCACTGCTTTCGTTTGCAACGCCGCGGCATTGGAGCCGGCTTGCGGCTCGGTGAGGGCGTAGCAACCAATCCTCTCGCCGCGCGCGAAGGGCACGAGGAGGCGCTTCTTCTGTTCCTCGTTTCCGGCGCGATGGATAGGATCGCAGTAAAGCGAGTTCTGCACGGAGAGGATGACGCCGGTCGAGGCGCAGCAGCGGGAAATCTCCTCGATGACGATGGAGTAGGCGATATGGTCGAAGCCCGCGCCGCCCTCCGATTCCGGAAAGGCCACGCCGGTGAGCCCGAGCTCGGCCGCTTTGCGAAAGGTGTCGCGCGGGAAGCGCCCGGTTTCGTCCAGCTCTTTGGCGAGCGGCCGGACTTCGGTCTCCGCGAACTCGCGCACGCTTTTCTCCAGCAGCTTTTGTTCTTCGGTCAATTCCAGGTTCACGACTCTCGCTCCAGTATCACCTCAGGCCGACAGTGCCTTCTTAAGGCGCTTGTAGGTCGTATCCAAATCCTCCGGATGGACGCGCGTTTCCCCGACGACGCTCATGAAATTCGAGTCGCCGTACCATCTTGGAAGAACGTGCAGATGAATGTGCCCGGCAACGCCGGCGCCGGCAGCGCGGCCGAGGTTCATGCCGAGATTCGTTCCGTCGGGCTTGTATTCAGCGGCGAAAGCGGCGGCGACGCGCTGGGCGATGAGCATCATCTCCGCGAGCGTGGCCGCATCACCGGACTGCAATTCGGCCACGTGCGCGTACGGAACGACCATGACGTGGCCGGAGGTGTAGGGGAAGCGGTTCAGGATAACGAAATTGTTTTCGCCGCGAAGAACGATGCCGGTCTCCGTGTCGTTCTTGCGCGCCAAAGCCTCGCAAAAAATGCATTCGGGCCGCGTGCCTGCGGCTGCGTTCGCCATGTATTGGTAACGCCAGGGAGTCCAGATCTGGTCCATTGCGTCTCGGGCCGGCGCCACGCGCCGGGAACGTGCGCGGAAAGAATAGCGCAAAAAAGGAGGTTTCGGCGGGCGGCCGCGGTTACGCCGACGCAGGCGCGGCGCCGTCGCGGCTGGTGTTGACAAAATCCTTGAGTTCTTTGCTCGGCTTGAAGAAGGGAATCTTCTTCGGGGGCACTTCGACTTTGGCCCCGGTCTTGGGGTTGCGCCCGACGCGGCCGCGGCGGTCCCGCGTCCGGAAGCTTCCGAAGCCCCGTATCTCGATCTTCTCGCCCTTCTGCAGAGCGCCGACGATGCTCTCGAAGATTGTCTCGACGATGATTTCGGAATCGGTACGCTTCAGGGACGTCACCTTTTCCACCTCGGCAATGAGGTCCGCTTTCGTCAAAGTAGGTTGATCACTCATCTTCTGTGCGCCTCATTCCATCATGGGAACGCGATTTGACGCAAATACCGGTCTTTCCGGGAAAACAGGCCCCTGGCCCCCGGGATGGCCTCTCCATACCATTAAATTGACCCGGAGGTAAACGAAAAATCTCCTCGCCCCTGTCCTCCGGGAAGCCCTCTACTGCGACCGTTTGGAGAGAATGGCATCGCCGATGGTGGCGGTGGACGACGTTTTCGAGGTGGAGCGGTAATGCTCGATCTCGCGGCGTTCCGCCTGGCGCACCGCGGCGCGATAGCTCAAGCCGATCCTGCGCTGCTCCGGGCTGATCTTGATGATCTTGAAATCGTACTCCTTGCCCGGCTCGAGGGGGCCAGCGCTCTTGAGCGGCCCGCTCGAGCGATGGAAGCCTGCT
>DASPOW010000368.1:0-8277 GCA_035625855.1 Candidatus Methylomirabilota bacterium
TACCTTCGGCGCCCATCTCCCGGGCCTTGCGCGCGTCGTGGGGCGTGTCCGCGTTGGTGCGCACGCCGAGGCGGCGAATGCCGTCGGCCCATTTCATCAGCGTTTCGTACGCGGGAGGAAGCGACGGTGTGCCCAGCGGAAGCTGGCCGGCGTAAATCGCGCCCTCGCTTCCGTCGAGGGTGATCCATTCACCTTCGCGGATGACGCGGTCCTTCACGCGCATCTGCCGGCCGGCGGCATCCACGTCGAGCGCCTCGCAACCCACAATGCAGCACTTGCCCCAGCCGCGAGCCACAACCGCGGCGTGGCTGGTCTTCCCTCCCGTAGCCGTCAAGACGCCCTGAGCCACAAACATCCCGCCGACGTCCTCGGGGCTGGTTTCGCGGCGGACCAAGATCACTTTGTCGCCGCGCTTGGCCCATTCCTCGGCGGTCTGCGCGGTGAAGACGACCTGGCCGACGGCCGCACCCGGTACCGCGTTGATCCCGTGAGCCAGGGGCTTCTGTGAAACGCCGCGCTCGCCGTCGGTCCGGATGACCGGATAAAAAAGCCGCTCGACGTCCGCGGGCTGGATGCGTGCGATGGCTAGTTCCTTTGAGATGAGCTTCTCGTTCGTCATGTCAACGGCCATGCGAAACGCCGCAGCCGGCGTGCGCTTTCCGGTGCGCGTCTGGAGCATGTACAGCGTTCCGTCCTCGACGGTGAACTCCATGTCCTGCATGTCGCGGTAGTGGCGTTCAAGTTTTTCTCGAACCTTCTCGAGCTGCGCATAGACTTTGGGCATGCGCTTGGCCATCTCGTCCAGGTGCATCGGGGTGCGGATGCCGGCGACGACGTCTTCCCCCTGCGCGTTGACGAGGTAATCGCCGTAGAACGTCTTTTCTCCGGAAGAGGGATCCCGGGTAAAGCAGACGCCCGTGCCGGAGTTGTCCCCGGTGTTCCCGAAAACCATCTGGACCACATTGACGGCCGTGCCGAGCAGTCCTGTAATTTTCTCGACGCGCCGGTAGGTCACGGCTTTCTCCGCCATCCAGGAGCCAAAAACGGCGCCGGTCGCGCCCCAGAGCTGTTCGAGCGGAGCCTCCGGAAACACCTCGCCCGTCTTGGAGCGGAAGTACTCCTTGTATTCGCCGAGGAGCTGCTTCCAACCTTCCGCGCCCACTTCGGTGTCTTCCTTTACCTTCAGGCGCTGCTTCATGGCGCGCAGGCGTTCCTCGAGCTGGTCCTTGGGCAGGCCGGTTACGACGGTGGAGTACATCTGCACGAAGCGCCGATACGCGTCGTAGGCAAAGCGCTCGTTGCCGGTGTTTCTGGCGAGCCCTTCGACCGATCGGTCGTTGAGGCCGAGATTGAGAATGGTCTCCATCATTCCGGGCATGGAACGCGCCGAGCCGGAACGAACGCTCACGAGAAGAGGGTTCTTCGGGTCGCCGAGTTTCCTTCCCGTCGCGCGCTCGAGAGCGGCGAGCGCCTTGCTCACCTGGGCGCGCAACTCGGGCGGATACTTCTTCCCATGCTTGTAGAAATAGTCGCAGGCCTCGGTGGAAATGGTGAAGCCGGCCGGGACCGGCAGGCCGATTCGCGTCATCTCCGCGAGGCCCGCCCCTTTCCCGCCGAGCAGGTCCTTCCACTCGCCGCGCCCCTCCGCTTTTCCTTTGCCGAACGAATACACCCACTTTTTCACGATGCGCCTCGTTTCAACTTAACTCCCCCAAGCCGGAGCAAGTACGTTGTTCTCTTGTCGGCGAGCCGACAATAAGTCCCGCCACTTCAAGTAATACTTTAGACCACTGCGCCCCGCGCTTCTTCCCCTCCCAACTCCGAGAAATCCGCAATCGTGCTGAACTCGCCCAGAAGCTCCGCGAGGAGCGCGAGGCGGTTGCGCCGCGCCGCCTCTTCCTCGGCCATGACCATCACTTCCTCGAAGAAACGGTCCACCGATTTGCGCAAGCCGGCGATGACCTCGAGAGCCTCGGAGTACTTCCCCGCGCGCTTGGCGTCGCGGACCTTTGCTGAGGTTCGCCGCACAGCCGCGAAAAGCTCCCGCTCCGCTTCCAGCGAGAAGCCGTCCGGCCGGATGGGCTGCCCCTTGTCTGCGGCTGGGGCTTTTTCCAGGATCTTTCGCACGCGCTTGAAAGAGGTTGCCAGGGGCTCGAAGTTGCGCGACTTGCGCACGGCGTGAAGAGCCTCCACGCGGCGATGCGCATCGGCGAGGTCGTCCGCTCCGGCGCGAAGCACGGCGTTTACCTCGTCATAAGCGAAGCCCAGCTTCTCGCGAAAGAAGTACCGGGCGCGGTCCAGGATGAACTCCAGAATGTGCGCGTCACGCGATTCGGAAAGGTTCAGCCGCGGGAGCGATTTGGCGAGAGCGGCTCGCGCGGTGGCAACCGCCTGCGAGAGCGAAAGGGCGAGCTTGCGTTCGAGCAGAATCTTCACGATGCCTTGCGCTGCGCGGCGGAGCGCGAAGGGATCGCTTGACCCGGTAGGGACAATGCCGACGGCGAAACATCCGACGACGCTGTCGAGCTTGTCGGCAACGGCCAGGGTACAGCCCGTGAGATTGCGCGGAATGGGATCGTCAAGGCCCACGGGACGGTACTGGTCGTAGATGGCGCCGGCGACTTCGTTCGACTCCCCTTGCGCTTGCGCGTAAAGGCCCCCGACGACTCCCTGGAGTTCGGGCAATTCGCGGACCATCTCCGTGGCCAGGTCGCACTTGGCGAGCTCTGCGGCGCGATCAGCGTCGGCGACGCCGGCCTGGGTCAAGCCCAGCGCGGCCCACTGCTCGGCGAGGCGTCGCGCGATTTCACGCACTCGTTCGACCTTGTCTCGAAACGAGCCTAAGCGGGACTCGTAGGTGACGCGCTCCAGCCTGGGGAGATAGTCGGCGAGCCGACATTTTTGATCCGCCTGCCAAAAGAAACGGGCATCGGCAAAACGCGCGCGCAGAACGCGTTCGTGACCCGCGCGCACTTGCCCCTTGGGATCGCCCGGCAGGTTGATAACCGCGAGGAAATGGGGAGCCAGTTCTCCGTTCTTTTTTTCGAGCGCAAAGTACTTCTGGTGGCCGCGCATCACGGTGATGAGAATCTCCGCGGGCAGGCTTAGATAGGCGGCGTCGAAGTCCCCGGTGATGACCGTGGGGAACTCGTTCAGGTAAGTGACCTGTGCCAGCAACTCGGGATCGCGGTGAGTCGTACAGCCAAGCCGCTTCGCCGCCGCGGCAAGTTCCTTGCTGATCTTCGCGGCGCGGCGCTCCGGTCGAAGCAAGACGGCGTTCCGCGCGAGTTTAGACTCGTATTCCCGGAAGCCTCGCACCGGGATGGCGGCGCTTCCACAAAAGCGGTGCCCGCGAGTGAGGTTGCCGCTCGTCAGGCCACCGAACTCAAAGCGCAGCGGCTTGCCGTCGAAGACGGCCAGGATCCAGCGAATCGGGCGTATGAAGCGTGGCCCGTCGCAGGAGGTCCAGGTCATCGAGCGCGGCCAGGCAAGATCCCCAATCACCCGGGGAAGAACCTGCCGCAGAATCTCCGGCGCGGGACGCCCCGGCGTCACCTGGCGGACCATCAGGTATTCGCCTTTGGCTGTGACGGCAAGCTCGAGCGCGTTGAGCGCCACGCCTTGTTTCTCGGCGAAGCTGACTGCGGCGCGTGTCGGCGCGCCGACGGAATCGTAGGCCACGGACCTCGGCGGCCCCAGGATTTCCTTGGTCGAGTCCGGCTGCGTGCGAAGCAGCCCGGTGGCTGCGCCGACCAGCCGCCGCGGCGTCGAATAAACTTCGAGGTTCACTTGAGGGGCGAGGCTCTCTGCGGAAAGGTATCGCTCAAGCAAGGCGCGCAATTCCGACTCGGCACGCGGGAGCATGCCGGCCGGAATTTCCTCGCAGCCGATCTCGAAGAGCAATTCCGCCGTCGCGTCCCTTCCCTTCTTCGCAGCCTTCTTCACGGGGCCGCCTCGCTGGTGGTTTCTGCCACTTCCCCCGTAGCCTGCTCCACGTACTTCTGCGCAGTGAGGCACGCGAGCCCGCGCACGCGTCCCATCAGCGCGGTTCGCTCGGTCGTCGAAATTACCCCGCGTGCGTCGAGCAGGTTGAAGGCGTGAGAGCACTTCAGGCAGAGATCGTAAGCGGCGAGGAGCGGATAGCGTTCTCTCCTGTCGCCCTTCGCGCTCGCAAAACCGTCCAGGAGCCGTTTGGCTTCCTTCTCGTAAAGCTCGAATTCTCCGCGAATCGCCTTGGCATCCGATTCGTCGAAGCTGTAGGCCGAGAACTGGCGCTCTTCGGGCAAGCGAATCTCGCCGTAGGTGCGGTCCGCCGACCAGCGCAAATCGTAAACGCTTTCGACCCCCTGCAGGAACGCCGCGATTCGCTCCAGCCCGTAGGTCAACTCGACGGAAACCGGATCAAGATCGAGCCCGCCGCACTGCTGGAAGTAGGTGAACTGGGTAATCTCCAGGCCGTCCAGCAAGACCTGCCAGCCAATGCCCCACGCGCCAAGCGTCGGCGATTCCCAGTTGTCTTCCTCGAAGCGCAGGTCATGGTCGCGAAGGTAGATGCCGATCGCTTCCAGGCTTGCCAGGTACAAATCCTGGATATCCGCAGGCGAAGGTTTGAGGACCACTTGAAACTGCGTGTGCTTGTAGAGGCGATTGGGATTGTCGCCATATCGTCCGTCGGCGGGCCGACGGCTGGGCTGCACGTAGGCGACGCGGTAGGGGGCTTTTCCGAGCACGCGCAAAAACGTTTCAGGGTGCATCGTCCCGGCGCCTACTTCCAAATCATACGGCTGCTGGAGCACGCAATCCCTGTCGGCCCAGAAGCGGGAAAGTTTCAGAATTAGATCCTGAAACGCAGGGCCCCTGCCAACTTCAAGTTTTACTTTAGATTTCAAATCGTCTCCAGAAGTTCTCTCGTCTGCAGCTTCCGCTCGCTCTGCAACTCCACCCAATCGAGTGCCGCTTCGCGCAGTTCCTTCGCCGCCCCTCCCGCGTCCGCTCCAGCTTCGATGCGATCGAGCCGCTCCGCCAGGTACGAAGCTCCCAGATCCCTCGCCTGCGCGGAAAGTGTCCTCTTCCCCGAACGGCACTTCTCGCAGAGCAACAGCGGGCTCGTTGACGAGATGTAAGCCGGCTTTCCGGCCAGGCCCGCGCCGCAACGCCCACACTCTTCCAGCGGAGGCAGCCAGCCGCCGAGCTTCAAACTCCAAAGCGCGAAGTAGCCAAGGGGCACTTCCCAGCTCCCGCGCCGCTGAATCTCTCTGGCGCTCAGCAGCACCAGGCGGAACATCGCCTCGGCGGGTTCGCGCTCCGGAAGCACCGTTTCCGCAATTTCACTGATCACCGCAAGGCCCGTCGCGAGCGCATAATCGCTCTGCGCCTTGTGGAAGGACTCGAGCAGTTCGCACTCCCGGATGCGGACAAGATCGCGCGTTTCCTTTTCAAAAAACTCCACCCGGACATACGCAAGAACTTCCAGGGCCGAACCGAAGCGGTTCTTCAGCCTACGGGCCCCAGCGGCTACTCCGCGCAGGCGGCCCTGCCCGCGCGAGAGAAAGCTGACCAGCCGATCGGCCTCGCCCAGCGGGAATGTCTTGAGGATGATGGCTTCCGATTCCAGGGTAGGCATAGAGCCGTCGGCGCGCCGACTTGACGCCTCGAAGCGAACTCGCCGCGGACTCGCCGCAAAACGAGAACCTGCTTTACTTAGCACAGACGCCGCTCGCGCGCAACGCTTCGTTCGCCCAGAGAGCTTTCCAAGGCGCCACCGCTCATTTTGCCGAGCCGCATCTTGGCCGGAATTCTGTTAACCAACCGGCCCAAGACCCCCTGCGATTTATCGGACGCTGCTCCGCCCTTCCCCGCAAACCACCGCCGCCCGGGGTGGCCGCGCGCGGCCGCCGGCAAGTCTGTTATTCTCGCCTCGACGAGCGAGACATGTTTATCCCGCTGAAAGACCTGAACCCGAGGCGGACGTTTCCGCTGATCACAATTCTGCTCATCGCCGCGAATGTGCTTGTCTTCGCCTACCAGGTATCCATGCCTCCGCGCGCCGAGAGGGCCTTCGTGCTGGCTTACGCGGACGTCCCCAGCCGCCTGCCCGCGTGGCTTTCCGGAAGTGCGCCGGCCGCAGCGGCGCTGACGCCCCTCTTCACCAGCATGTTTTTGCACGCCGGCATTGTGCATCTCCTGGGCAACATGCTGTTCCTCTGGATCTTCGGCGACAACGTCGAAGATTTCTTCGGGCATTTCGGCTACCTGGTTTTCTACTTCGGCTGCGGCATCGTGGCGAGCCTGGCCCATGATTTGTCCGACTTGAGTTCGAAGGTTCCGGCGCTGGGAGCAAGCGGGGCCATCTCCGGTGTCATGGGAGCTTATCTGGTGCTGTACCCGCGGGCGCGCGTCCTGACTCTCGTCTTCATTTTTCTGGTTCCCATCCCCGCGGTGGTCCTGCTGGGGTGGTGGTTCCTGCTTCAATTCCTCGGGGGGCTCAACACGGCCGGCGCGAACGGAGCGCACGCGGCAGGGGGAGTGGCGTGGTGGGCGCACGTCGGCGGCTTCGTCATGGGAGTCTTGGTCGCGCTGGCCTTCGGCGAAAAACGCTCGAGGGCCGCATACGCGTAGGTGAAGCACGGATTCATCCCGAACGCGCGAGGCGGAGCAAGGAGCGGCGGGCCGGGCTGGTCTTAAACTATTTCTTTAAGTCACGACGGATGCCGATTCCCCTCCGGCGCGCGCCGCCAGCCAATCGCCCACCGCGCTAGTCGTCAAAGAACCGCCCAAATCGGGTGTCACGTGGTTCTCGCGAACGGCCGCCTGCACCGCGCGGCGGAGTTTGTCTCCCTCGCTCTTCCATCCGAGAAAATCGAGCATCATCGCAGACGTGAGCACGGAGCCGAGCGGGTTGGCCACGCCCTTGCCCGCAATGTCCGGCGCGGAACCGTGCACGGGCTCGAACAAGGAGGTCCTGCCGGGATGGATGTTGCCCGAGGGCGCCAGGCCCAGCCCTCCCGCGAGCTGCGCGGCAAGGTCGCTGAGAATGTCGCCGAACAGGTTGCAAGTCACGATGACGTCGAACTGCCGCGGGTCGCGAACAATCTCCATGGCCAGGGTGTCAATGTAGAGGTGGCGCGATTCGACGTCGGAGTACTCGGCGCGGAGCTCCTTGAAGACGCGCTGCCACAGGTCGTGGGCATAGGTCATGGCGTTCGACTTGTCGCTCATGCAGACCCGCCTGAGGCGGTTCTGGCGCGCGTATTCGTAGGCATAGCGGATGATCCGCTCCACGCCCTTGCGGGTGTTTACGTCTTCCTGCACGGCCACTTCGTCGGCTGTGCCTTTCTTGAAGAATCCCCCAACCCCGGCGTAAAGCCCCTCGGTGTTCTCGCGGATGATGACGACGCGGATGTCGCCTTCAGCCCGGCCCCGCAGGGGCGTCAGGCGGCTATCGAGCAAGTCCACGGGACGCGCGTTGACGTAGAGGTCCAGCTTGAAGCGAAGGCCGAGGAGAATGTCGGCCGCGTGGCGATTGGAGGGAACGCGCGGGTCGCCCAGCGCGCCGAACAGGATGGCGTCGAATTCATCGCGCAGCATCTCCACGGCGCCTTCGGGCAGCGTCACGCCGTCGCGGAGGAACTTGTCGGCGCCCCAGTCGAAATGCACGAACTCCATGGGACGCCGCACGGCGGCGCGCAGCACTTTCAGGGACTCGGGCGTAACCTCTTTGCCGATGCCGTCGCCGGGCAGCACGGCGATGCGAGCCGCCGGACCGCCGGCGCGCAGGGGAACATTTGCCAAGTTTCGAGCCTCCTTGTCGGGTTCCGCGGCAGCCTGCGCGCAAGCTAGCACGCGCCCTGCCGGGCGTCAATTCGGCCGGGGCGTTTCCGGAGACTGCGCGATGCGGTCGGCGGCGCGGCTGGACTCAATCCAGTAGACCCCTGCCAAGACCAGCGCCCCTCCAGCGAACTGCAAGGGGCGCGCCGGCTCGCCCAGCCAGATGATTCCGAGAATCATGGCCGTCACGGGGAGGAAATACGTAAAGGCGCTTACCTGGGACGCGGGAAGATAGCGCAGCAGCCAGTAGTACAGAATGTAGGCAACCGCTGAGCCGAGCACGGCCATGTACGCCATAGCGGCCCAGCTCTCCCAGGGAATGGCGCGCCAATTCGCGGCGGGGCCGATACCCCGGCCCGCGAACCACGCAACCGGCAGGATGAAGAGAGCGCCGGCGAAGGTTGTGTACGCGGTCGTCGTCAGCGCGTCGTACCTGCCGGCGACACGCTT
>DASPOW010000369.1:0-4866 GCA_035625855.1 Candidatus Methylomirabilota bacterium
AGGTCGGCGTCGTTTTTGGCCCAACGCTTGTACCAGTAGGCGTGACTCATGGCTTTTTCCAGGCAGTCGATGGCCTCTTCGGTTTTCGATTGCAGAGCATAGATACAGGCGATGTTGTAGAGGATGCCGCAGTCTTCCGGGTCAATGGCGAGGGCGCGCCCGGCCCAGTCCAGGCTGCGCGCCCGCTCGCCCAACTGGCAAAGAGCATTTGCTCCCAGATACAGGGCGCGGGCGTCGTCCGGGTGGAGTTCCAAGTGTCTTTCCGCGCGCTGCCAGGCGCGGCGGTAGGATTCTTCGGCTTCCGCTTTGCGGGCCAGGGATGTGTAGACCATCCCGAGCAGTTGCGGCGCCTGGTAGTCCTCCGGCTTGACCTGCGAGGCCTGCTCGAACAGGCGCGCGGCATCCTCGAGCTTGCGCTGCTGGAAGCACGCCCGCGCATAAAAGTAATAGGCCTCATAGAGTCTAGGGTCGAGGCGGATCGCCGTCTGAAACTCAATCTCCGCTTCGTCGTAGCGCTTGCTGAGAGAAATGGCCAGCCCGCGGGAGACGTGCGCCTCCGCGAGGCCCGGATCAAGCAGCAAGGCCTTGCGGCTGGCGTCGTCGGCGGCCTGCAGGTTCGCTTCGCTCGCGTCCCAGTACATGTATAGATACGAATGGCAATCGGCCACGCCGGCGTAGGCGCGGGCGTAGCTCGGGTCAATCTCGATCGCGCGGGTGAACATCTGGCGGGCGAAGTCATAGCCGCGGCGGCGGAACTGGTAGAAGAACTGCCGCCCGCGCAGGTAGTAGTCGTAAGCCTTGACGTCGGCGGTGGGCGCCTTGGCGATGGCCTGTTTCTCACTCTCGGTGAGCATGACTTTCAAGGCGGCGGCGATGCTCTGGGCGATTTCATCCTGCACGGCAAAAACATCTTCAATCTGGCGGTCGTAACGTTCGGCCCAGACGGAGTGACGGGTGCGGGTCTCGACAAGCTGGGCGGTGATGCGCAGGCGGTTTCCGCCGCGACGCAGGCTGCCGCCGAGTACAAAGGCGGCCCCGAGTTCCTGGCCGACCTGCGGCGCGGTGACGGCTTTGTCGCGGTAGGCGAGCATCTCGGCGCGGGGAAAGACGCGAAGGCCGCTAATCTTGGACAGTTCGGTGATGATGTCTTCGGTCATGCCATCGCGGAAGTACTCGTCATCCTTCGTGCCGCTGAGGTTCTCGAAGTAGAGCACGGCAACGGATTTTTCCGCCGGCGCAGGAGCCGCGGCGGCCGAGGTCCGTCCCGAATCCATCTCGCGCTTCAACTGCTGCAGGTCGGCACGCAGCCTGTCGGCGCCGGAATAGCGGGCCGCGGGGGTTTTCTCCAGGAGCCTGTTGATGATTCTCTCGAGCTCCGCGGGCATTCTGGGGTTGAGCCGCACCGGGGAAGCGGGCGCGCGGTTGAGAATGGCGTCGAAAACAACGGCGGACGTGCTGCCGGAGAAAGGCATGCGGCCGGTGGCCATTTCGTAGAGCACCGCCCCGAGAGAAAACAGGTCGCTTCGCGCGTCCACCTCTTCTCCGCGGGCCTGCTCCGGAGACATGTAGGCCACCGTGCCCATGGCGGTGCCGGGGCTGGTGAGGAGTTCGGGACCGGTAATGTCGGTGGCCTGGCCCGACACCCCGACAGCTTCGCCGACGCGCTGGAGCTTGGGCGCCACCTTGGCGAGGCCGAAGTCGAGAATTTTGGCAACGCCGCCCTGCGTGACGAAGACGTTCGCCGGCTTGATGTCGCGGTGAATGATGCCGCGGGCGTGAGCGGCAGCCAGGGCGTCGGCCATGCCGATGCCCAACTCGAGAATCTCGTGCGTTTCGAGGGGACGGCCTTCGATGCGGTGCTTCAGGGTCGCGCCTTCCAGGAACTCCATGACGATAAACGGGCGTCCTTCGTGCTCGTCAATGTCGTAGATGGTGCAGATGTTCGGATGATTGAGGGCCGAGGCGGCGCGCGCTTCGCGCTGGAAACGTTCGAGCGCCTGGTGGTCCTTGGCGGAGTCCTCGGGAAGGAATTTCAGGGCCACGCTGCGGCCCAGCCTCGTGTCCTGGGCTTTGTAGACGACACCCATTCCGCCGCCGCCGAGTTTTTCGAGGATGCGATAGTGGGATACGGTTTGGCCGATCATGTTGCTAGCCGCGGGCGCGGCCTTCTTCGACCAGGCTCTTGAAGCCGGGCTCGTCCCGCAAACAGGTCAAGTCGGTATCGCGGGAGATCCAGTCCCAGTTGGAATAGCCGAGGTCGGTGGCTTTTTTCAACGTGGCGAGGGCGTTCAGCTTGTCGCCCATCAAGCCGTAACAGCAGGCCGCATTGTAGTGAATATTGGCGTCGTCCGGTCTCAGCTCGATGGCCCGGCGCAGCTGAAGCTTCGCGTCTTCGCTTCTGCCGTCTTCCACGTAGGTCGTGGCCAGCAGAATCCTGGCACGGGCGTCTTCGGGAACGAGCTGAATCTGCCGCTCCAGCGTCCTGGCGTGTTTCAGGCGGATGGCGGCGGCGGAATCCTTGCGGCCGAGGCGCTCGAAGACGATTCGATAGGGAATGTAGACATTGTAGTCGTCACCGCTGACCTCGATGGCGCGGTCGGCGATGGCCGCGGCTTCCTCGAGGCGGTCCGAATTGAGCAGGGCACGCCCCAGAATGTTGTACGCGTCGTCGCAATTGGGCTTGCGCTCCAGGGCCTTTCGCGCGTACTGGATGGCATCGTCGTACTTGCCCTGGGAATAGTAGATGCAGGCGCGCGCAGCCAGCCCTTCGGGCAGATTGGGGTCGAGGAGGAGGGCGCGGTCGCAGGCCACCCATCCTCGTTCGATCCATTTCGGTTTGCGTTCGTGCATCTCATAGATTTTCCCGCAGGAATGGGCGATGCCGACCTCGGCCAGCGCGAAGCTGGGATCGAAGCGAATGGCCGATTCGAACATCTGCAGGGCGAAGTGGAGGTTTCCGCGGTGCATGTAATCGCGGCCGCGGAGGTAGAAATCGTAGGCCTCCGCGTTTTCGGTGGGCTTGCGGTTGAGGGCGTGCTCTTCGCGGGCGGAAAGCGTGATTCGCAGGGCCTGCGTGATGCTGCGCGCGATGTCGTCCTGCACTTCGAAAACGTCTTTGATCTCGCGGTCGTAGCGTTCCGCCCAGGAAGAATGTCCCGTGCCGGTCTCGACGAGCTGGGCGGTGACGCGCAAGCGATTACCGGAACGGCGAATCGTGCCGGCAAGCACGTACATGGCGTTGAGCTGGCGGCCGACTTCGGGAGCGGTGATGCTTTTGTCGCGGAAGGCCAACACTGCAGCGCGGGGGAAGACGGCCATGTCCTTGATCTTGAACAGCTCGGTGATAATGTCCTCGGTCATGCCGTCGCGGAAGTATTCGTCGTCCTTGACGCCGGAAAGATTTTCAAAGTAGAGGACCGCGACGGACCTTTCCCGCGTGGCGGGGGTCGCCGGGGCGGCCGCGGAACGTCCTGAATCGGACTCGCGCTTCAAGCGCTGGACGTCGGCCAGCAGGTCCGAGGCGCTTTGATACCGGGCACGGCGGTCCTTCTCGATGGCTTTGTTGATGATCTGGGCGAGGTCGGGCGGAAGCTTCGGGTTGGCCCGGAGAACCGACTGCGGCGTGCGGTTCAGGATGGCGTCGAACACGACTGCGGAAGTGCTTCCGGCAAAAGCCTGGTGGCCCGAGGCCATTTCGTAGAGGACCACGCCGAAGGAAAAGATGTCCGTGCGCGCGTCGAGCTCTTCTCCGCGAGCCTGTTCCGGAGACATGTAGGCGACGGTGCCGACGGCGCTCCCGGGGCTCGTCAATTGATCGGCGGAGGCAATCGTGGCTTCGCTCGGGGCTCCGACCAGCTCCCCGACGCGCTGAAGCCTGGGGGCGACCTTGGCGAGGCCGAAGTCGAGAATCTTGGCAACGCCCGCGTTCGTGACGAAGATGTTCGCCGGCTTGATGTCGCGGTGGACGATGCCGCGGGAGTGGGCGGCGGCGAGGGCCGCGGAAATCTCCGTGCCCAGCTCCAGGATTTCCTGAACGTCGAGGGGTTTGCCCTCGATGCAGTGCTTCAGGGTCGTGCCTTCGAGAAACTCCATGACGATGAACGGGCGTCCTTCGTGCTCGTCAATGTCGTAGATGGTGCAGATGTTCGGATGATTGAGGGCCGAGGCGGCGCGCGCTTCGCGCTGGAAACGTTCGAGGGCCTGGCGGTCCCTGGCGGAGTCTTCGGGGAGAAACTTCAGGGCCACACTGCGGCCCAAACGCATGTCTTCAGCCTTGTAGACGACACCCATCCCGCCGCCGCCGAGTTTTTCGAGGATGCGATAGTGGGATACCGTTTGGCCGATCATTTTGAGGGCAAGCCGACGAAACGTGGATAGTACGCTTTGGCGTCCGGCCAAGTCAACGCGATGAAACACAATTTGCCGGGCCGGGAACCCGCCCTTGCCACTGCGGACGGCGGATGCTACGTTGGCAGGCAAGCCGCCCGCCGGATTCTTTGCGAGAGAAACAGAGGCGCCGGGCTTCGGGCTTGCCTGAGCAGGAGGAACGCAGAGATGCATGCCCACCGATTCGCGCCGATCGCAGTGTTGCTCGCAGCCTTGGGCGCAACGCCGGCTCCGCCAAGGGCCGCAGCTCAGCAAGGCGACGAGGTCACGGTCACAATCACGTCCAACATGGTCCTGGACGCGAGCGGAAACGCCCGCGTGCAGGGCACGATGAGCTTCAATCCCCCGCGCGGCTACGACCGGGTGAAGCGCGTCTACCCGAACCTGTACGTGCTTTTCCGCGACGTCGGCCCGGAGCGCTCCAGCGCGGAGATCAACCGCAGCACGCTGAAAATCACGTCCGACGACGGGCAGCGAACG
>DASPOW010000370.1:0-5466 GCA_035625855.1 Candidatus Methylomirabilota bacterium
CTTGATCGGGGATAACGCCCGGCTTCAACCGGCCCATGACGCTTATCCACCACCAGCGATGGGAAAGAAACAGGGATTCGCCGCGCGGCGCAGGCGAGGACCACGGGCGTAATTCCGGCCGATCCAGAAACGGAATCCACACGTCGGTCGCCCTGCCTTGGTCAAGCCCGAAGAACTCAGGCGGGGCTACGCCGCAGATGGTGAAAACGACGCCGTTGAGCTTGATCGCGGAGCCCACCGCGGAGGAGCTGCGCGCGAGGCGGTGCGTCCAAAAAGCGTAGCTGACGACAGCGGACAGCGGCGCGCCGGGCCTTTCGTCCTCTTCGGCGAGGGGGCGGCCTTGCATCGGCGTCACACCGAGCCCGGAGAAATAGTCGCCGCTGACCATTTCGCCCCGGCCCATCACGGGTTCGCCGCCGGCATTGATGCTGATGTTGGGTTTGTCGAAGCCGAGATTCGCGAACGCAAAGACGCTGGAGAAAGAAGAGCTCCGAAAGCGGAGCTGTTCAAACACAGGAAAAGGAAACGAGGCACCGGAATAACCGCTGGTGATGACGTTCCTGGGATGGGTGCCTGTGGTCCACCTCAGCTGCACGAGTTCCCGCGGGTTTTTGACCGGGAGAAAGCGGAGCATCACCCCACTCATCAAGCTGAAGATTGCGGTGTTGGCGCCGATGCCGAGGGCGAGCGTCAGCGTGGCGATTGCTGTGAAACCGGGGTTCTTACGCATCATGCGCGCGCCGTACCGCACGTCCTGCCATGTGTCGCGAAGCAATGCCAGAACGAGCCGCTCGGGTTTCCGAATTTCTGCGCAACTCCCCATGAGCAACTCCTGGCTGCGGTTCAGACAAGCAAATAGGCCGCGCCTATGTGGTTTGACGACGCGGCGGCGCGAATGTTATAAATTTCTGCTCAATTTGCGACTTCAGGCCCGCTGTAACCCTTCCGGGTGAGGGAACGGCGCAGCCACCGGATCGGTACCAAGGCGAACATCCTGGAATATGCAGCAGATCGGCCCACAACTCGGGGAGTTGTTCCTCCAAGCCCTGCCTACTGTGGTCATCGTCCTTCTTTTCTATCTCATCATGCGCTCCCTGTTTTTCGGGCCGCTTCTGCAAGTGATGGACGAACGCGAAGCGCGCACGCGGGGGGCGGTGGCGGCCGCGGACGCCGCGAAGACCGCGGCGGCGGAGAAAATCAAGAAGTACGAGGAGGCCCTGCGGAACGCCCGCGCGACAATCTACGCGGAGCAGGACGCGGTCCGGCGCAAGCTGCTCGATGAGCGTGCCGCGCAGGTGAAGGCAGCCCGGGCGCAGGCGACCGAGGAGGTTCTCCGTGCGAAGGCGCGTATCGCCGCCGAGTTTTCCGCAGCGCGCGGCGACGTGGAAGCCGCCAGTAGCCAGCTTGCCGCGGAAATCGCGCGGCGCGTTCTGGAATCCCCTTCGGCAGGTGGCCCGAGTTCCGCCAGGGGGGCCCGGTGAGGCGCGGCCGGCGGTGGATCCTGCCTTTGGCATTCTCCGTTCTGTTTTTTGGCGCGGCTGCATCGGCGTGTCCCGCCACGCAAAAGGAACCCAGCGCCACCGAAGAGCGCGCCGTCCAGATCTTCAAGTGGATTAATTTTGCGCTGCTTGCCGGGATCGTCGTATACCTTTGCCTGAAGCGGGGCGGACCGTTGTTCCGAGCCAATGCGGAAAAGACCGGCGCGGCCATCAATCAGGCCACGGCCACCAAGGCGGAAGCCGACCGCCAGCTGCAAGAGGCCAAAGCGCGCCTTGAAACGCTCGACCAGGCCGTGGCTTCCCTGCGTTTTGCCGCCGAGCGCGACGCCAAAGCCGAAGCCGAGCGCCTCGCCGCGATGACCCGCACCGAAATCGAGAAGATTCATCTCGCCGGGCAGGCCGAAGTCGCCGCCGCAGAACGCGCCGCGCGGATGGACTTGAAGACGCTCGGCGCGAAGCTCGCGGTGGAGCGCGCCGAAGCCCTGCTGGTGAAACAACTGACGCCGCAGGCCCAGGAAGCCCTGGTGAATGCCTTCGTGCAGAATCTGGCGGGGAGGCCCAATTGAGGTCCGCGGAGCTGCAGTACGCCAACGCGCTCGCCGACATCGCGCAGGCCCAGGGCATCACGGAGCAGATGCTGAAGCAAATCGAGGCCTTCGGGGAGCTCTACCGGGGTTCCGCCGACCTGCGCAACTTCCTGGCCAGCCCCGCGGTGCCGCGCGCGGCCAAGCACGGCGCCGTCGAGAAGCTCACCGGGCTTCTGAAGAGCAGCCGGATTCTGCGGAATTTTCTCTTTGTAGTGATCGACCACCGCCGCACCGAGGCGCTGCCGGAAGTCATCGTGGCGTTTCGCGACGCCGTGCAGCAGCGGCGAGGCGTGGCCGAGGCGGAGATTTCTTCGGCGGTCGAGCTGAGCGCGCCGCAAAAGGCCGCGCTGGCCGCGCACCTCGAGCGCCTGTCGGGACGCAAGGTCGAGGCCAGCTATTCGCTGAACCCGGCCCTGCTGGGCGGGGCGGTGGTGCGGATCGGATCCACGATTTATGACGGCTCGTTGCGCAGCCGCTTGAACGGGTTGCGCGCGCGCCTGGCTGCGGAATAGGAGCAGGGCAGGCATGGCAAACATCAAAGCGGACGAAATCACCAAGATTCTGCGCGCGGAGATCGAGAACTACGAGCAGACCCTGGCCGTCGAAGAGGTCGGCCAGGTCATCAGCGTGGGCGACGGCATCGCGCGCATCTACGGCCTCGAAAAAGTCATGGCCGGCGAGATGCTCTCTTTCCCGCACAACGTCTCCGGCATCGCGCTCAACCTGGAAGAGAGCCAGGTCGGCGCCGTGCTCTTCGGCGAATACACCGAAATCAAGGAAGGCGACATCGTCAAGCGCACCAACACGATTATGTCCGTCCCGGTGGGCGAGGCGCTGGTGGGCCGGGTGGTCAACCCGCTCGGCGAGCCTGTCGACGAACGGGGCCCGATCGCCGCAACGCAGCGCAACCCGCTTGAGCGCATCGCCCCGGGCGTGCTCGACCGGCAGCCCGTGCGCGAGCCGCTGCAAACCGGCATCAAGGCCATCGACTCGATGATTCCCATCGGGCGCGGGCAGCGCGAGCTCATCATCGGCGACCGTCAGACCGGCAAGACCGCGCTGATCCTGGACACCATCATCAATCAGAAAGGCGGCGACCTCGTCTGCATCTACTGCGCCATAGGACAGAAGCGCTCGACGATCAAGCAGGTGGTGAAGGTTCTGACCGACGCCGGCGCCATGGATTACACGATTGTCGTGGCTTCCTCCGCCGCGGAGCCGGCCACGCTGCAGTACATCGCGCCTTACGCTGCCTGCGCCATGGGCGAGTATTTCCGCGACACCAAGCGCCATGCGGTCACCTTCTACGACGACCTTTCCAAGCACGCCCAGGCCTATCGCGAAATCTCCCTGCTGCTGCGCCGCCCGCCCGGCCGCGAAGCCTTTCCGGGCGACGTCTTTTATCTGCACTCGCGCCTGTTGGAACGCGCCGCGAAGCTCAACGACAAGCTCGGTGCCGGCTCGCTTACTTCCCTTCCGGTCATCGAAACGCAGGCCGGCGACGTTTCCGCGTACATTCCGACGAACGTGATCTCCATCACCGACGGTCAAATCTATCTGGAGTCGGATCTTTTCAACGCCGGCACGCGCCCGGCCATCAACGCAGGCATCTCCGTGAGCCGCGTCGGCGGCAACGCGCAGATCAAGGCCATGCGCCAGGTGGCGGGCTCGCTGCGCCTGGACATGTCGCAATACCGCGACCTCGCCGCGTTCGCCCAGTTCGGCGCGGACCAGCTCGACAAAGTGACGCGCGCCCAGTTGAACCGCGGCCAGCGGCTCACCGAACTCCTGAAGCAGGATCAATACGCGCCGCTTTCCGTCGAAAAGCAGGTGTTCGTGATTTTCGCCGGAACTTCCGGCGCGATGGACGACATCCCGGTCGCAGACTGCAAAGTCTTCGAGGCGCAGATGCTGCAATTCGCCGAAACGAATTACTCCGCCATGCTGAAGAACATCGCCACGAAGAAGGCGCTCGACGATGCGCTGCGCGCGGAAGTGAAGCAGGCCATCGACGCCTTCAAGGAGCGCTATCGCGCCGCGGCGAAGTAAGCGGCGCGCAGCGAACGAAGCATCATGCCCACTCTTCTCGATTTCCGGCGCCGCATCCGCTCGGTGAGGAACACCCAGCAGATTACGCGCGCGATGAAGTTCGTGGCCGCGGCGCGGCTGCGCCGGGCGCAGGAGAACGCCCTTGCCGCGCGCCCCTTCGCGCACGAACTGGCACGCCTGTTGCGCTCCATCATGGGGCGTATCGAGTCACCGCAGCATCCCCTGCTTGCGCAGCGGCCGGAGAAGCGCGTGCTGGCCGTTGTGTTGAGCGGCGAGCGCGGACTATGCGGCGCCTTCAACAGCAACATCCTGCGAAAGGCCCGCGAATTCTTTGTGTCGCGAAAAGGCGAAACCCTGGTGGCGATTCCCGTCGGACGGAAAGGCCGCGACGCCCTGAGGAAAGCGGGCATCTCCTTCGCTGCGGAATATGTCAACGTGCTGGCTCGCGTCGAGTTCGCAACCGCCCGCGAAATCTCCTCGCTGGTCGCGCAGTTGTACTCCAAGGAAGAGGTGGACGCGGTCTACCTCATCTTCAGCGAATTCAAGAACGTGCTCGCGCCGAGCCTTGCTCTGGAAAAAATCCTCCCCGTGCAGACGCCGCCAAGCGAAGCCGCCGGCGAAACCCAGGTGGACTACCTGTACGAGCAGCCCGCCGAGAGGCTTCTCGACGCGCTTCTCCCGCGCTACGTGGAGACCCAGGTGCTTCGCGCTATGCTGGAATCGTCCGCGGCGGAGCACGCCGCGCGCATGACCGCGATGGAGTCCGCGACGAAGAACGCCGGAGAAGTCATCGACGCCCTGACGCTGTATATGAACAAGGTCCGCCAGGCCGCCATTACGCGCGAGATTATCGAGATTGTGAGCGGGGCAGCATCCGCCGCATAGGAGCCGCACATGGCAGAGCAGTACGCTTCCATTGGACAAGTGGTGCAAATCATCGGGCCGGTCCTCGACATTCAGTATGACGCGGACAAGTTGCCTGCCATCTACAACGCCATTCACATCACCAGCGAAGGCTACGACCTGCCCGAACCGGTCGACATCATCGCCGAAGTGCAGCAGCACCTTGGCGAGGGGCGCGTTCGCGCAGTGGCTATGGAGCCGACCGAGGGCATGGTGCGGGGCATGAAGGCCTACGACACGGGCAAGCCGATCGCCGTGCCCGTGGGCCGGGCCACGCTCGGCCGCGTCATCAACGTGCTTGGCAAGCCGGTGGACCAGCTTGGCCCCGTCGTGACCGACACCTACTTTCCAATTCACCGTCCGGCGCCCTCCCTCGAAGACCAGTCCACGACCCTCGAGATGTTCGAGACGGGCATCAAGGTTGTGGA
>DASPOW010000371.1:0-9465 GCA_035625855.1 Candidatus Methylomirabilota bacterium
CGAGTGCCTCGCGCAGAAGCCGGACGACCCGATCGTGCTTTCGAACCTTGGCTTGGCGCGCCTCGAAGAGAAACGCTACGAGGAGGCGCTCGACTACCTCGGCCGTGCCATCGCGATTCGGCCCCTTTTTGCCTCGCCCCATGTCCATCGCGGGAGGGTGTACGTCGCGCTCGGTCGCCCGGCGGATGCCGAACGGGATTTCCGCCGCGCCGTGGAGATTTCGCCCTTGAGTCCTGAGACGCGCAACGCCTTGGGCGCCTTCCTGCTTCAGGCGGGACGCCCCGAGGCAGCGGCGGCGCAATTCCGCGCTTCGGTGGAAAGCCTGCCCACCTCGGAGGGTTACCGCGGGCTTGCGAAAAGCCTTTCCGTGCTGAAGGATTCCTCCGCTGCCGAGCGGGCGTGGCGCGACGAAATTGGCCTCGAACCCTTTGATTCCCAGGCCCACTTTGGACTCGCGGCGATTCTGGCGGATCGCGGCGATCTGATTGGAGCGCAAAAGGAGTACGAAGCCGGCCTGGAAACCGACCCTAATAACGCGGAAGCGCAAGCCGCCCTTTCTCGCTTGCGCCGCCAACGCGGGACCTCCAACGCGCGCTGAGCGGCGGCCCGTTTCACGCCTTCTTGTCTTTCTGCTCTTCGGCTTCGCTCTTTGGCCTCAGGAGTCGCGCGCACGCGCGGAGAATTCGCCGGTAGGGCCAGTCCTTTTCGCGGAAGAGAATCTCGCCCTCGCGGGGATTCGCGTAAAACCAGCGCGCCAAGAGCCACAGGTGCTCGCCAAGGTCCGCTCCCGGCGCCGGCGCCGCGCTCTCCAGGTGCGCGCGAAAGATTTCCTCGGCCGAGCGCGGCTGGCTGGCCATCTCGCCGAAGTGCAGGAAGAAAGGCTCGCCCAGGCGCCCTCCTAGCACGGCGTAGAGCCCGACGGTTTGCTCGTTTGCCGCGCGCTGCAGGATGACCGCATTTACGTCCTGGATGCGCCGCGCCAGTTCCGGCTGGCCGCGCAGCGCCGCGTCGAGCTTTTCGATGCGCTTGTGCTGCGCCGCCGCGCGCTCGAAGTCGAGTGCTTCACTGGCGCGGTCGCGCTCGACTTCGATCCCGGCGCGAAGCGAAGCGCCCGCCGTGTCGAGGCATTGCACCAGCCGCGCCACCTCCGCGTCGTACTCTTCCTTCGAGCAGCCCGCGAAGCACGGCGCGAGGCACATCTTCATCTCCGAATAAATGCAGCCGGGAAAAGTCGGGTCGCGGCGAATCTTGATCTGGCAGCGGCGCACCTTGAAGAAATCCAGCGTGCTTTCCGCGTAAGCCTGCGCCGCCCGGCGCGACGCGAACGGCCCGTAATAGGCGCCGCCCGTGGGTTCGCCCGTTTCGCTCACCGCGATGCGCCGCGTCACGTAGCAGCGCGGGTAGGCGTTGCGCAGATTGACCTTCAGCAGCGCGGCCGGGCGTATCCGCAGCATCTCGCCGTAGCGCTGCGGAAAGAGCCGCTTCGCGTGTGTGTAGTAGGTGAGGGTTTGCTCGAAGGACGAGCCGGTTAGGCGGTAGCGGATGCCGCCGGCATAATCGCGCAGGTTCAGGCGCTTGCTCGCTGGATCGGCCGGGCCAAGCAGCCGCCCCAGCCGCCGCCGCAGGTTGGCCGTGCGTATCAGGTACGGCCGCGCGGTTTCCTCGCGCGGCTCGATCAAGCAGACCGCCGGCCGTTCCGGCATTGCGCGGAAGAAATCCGCGCCGCCCGTCGGCTCGAACGTCTGGCCGCAGTCTAGTTCCAGCACGGCAGTAGAGTAAGGTACATCGCGCTTCGCGCGAGGCAGTTTTGTGCTAGCGCAGCAGCTCTTCCAGGCGAATCCGCGATTCGGTCCTGGCGTCGCGGTACTTCACGATGACCGGCGTGTACAGCGAGAGGTTCCATTCTTTGCCGGCGCCGTGGGTTATCGCGCGCGACCCGGAAACCACGACGGCCTGCTCCGGGATGACCAGGGGCTCGTTTTCCCCCGCCGCATGGACCTGCTTTCTCACGAGGTCATAGACTGGTGTGGAGCGGTTGAGGATCGTCCCCGTGCCCAGCACGGCCCGCTTGCGCACGACCGTGCCTTCGTACACGCCGCTGTTGCCGCCGATGAGCACTTCATCCTCGACAATCACCGGCAATTCGCCCACCGGCTCCAGCACGCCGCCAATCTGTACCCCGGCGGAGATGTGGCATTGCTTGCCGATTTGCGCGCAACTCCCGATTAGGACGTGCGAATCAATCAGCGTGCCTTCGCCGACGTAGGCCCCGGCGTTGATGAACATCGGCGGCATGCACGTCACGCTTGCGCCGATATAGCAGCCGTCGCGAATGCTGGAGCCGCCCGGCACCACGCGAAGGCCCTGCCCCTGCGGCAGCTTTCGCAGCGGATAGGTGTCCTTGTCGAAAAAGGGCATGCGCTCGCCGTCCACGGACATATCCACGATGGAGCCCATGCGGAAGCCCAGCAGGATGCCTTTTTTCACCCAGACGTTCACCCGCCAGCCGGTCGGCGACGCCGCATCGGGTTCCGCGGCCCGGGCTTCCCCGGAATTGAGCGCGGCCTTGAACTCTTCGAAAACGCCGCGGTCCGCAGGGGAATATCCGCCGGCTTTCTGCTCGAAGAGCGCTTCAATCCTAGTCTGCAGCATGAGCTTTGGCGAGCAGGCCCAGCGACGCGAGCACCTTGGCGATCTTGTCGAGATTCTCCGGCTTCGGCGCGACCAGCGGAAGCCGCCACACCGGTTCGAGCAGCCCCATCAGCGCCAACGCCGCTTTCACCGGGATCGGGTTCGACTCGATGAAGTTGATTTCCATGAGCGGCAGGTAGCGCCGCTGCAGTTCGCGCGCGCCTTCGAAGTTGCCCTTCAGGCAAAGCTCGGCGAGGCGCGTCATTTCTCGCGGAATTTCGTTGGACACCACGGATACGATGCCGCGGCCGCCCAGCGCGATGAGCGGCAGCGTGATGGCGTCGTCTCCGGAGAGCACCGCGAAATGATCCGGCGCCTGCGCGCAAATCGCGGCCATCTGGCTGATGTTTCCGGAGGCTTCCTTGACCCCCGCGATGAACTCCACCTCTGCCAGGCGCTTCAGCGTGGCCGGCTCGACGTTCACTCCGGTGCGGCCTGGCACGTTGTAAACGATGATGGGCAGCCGCACTGCGTGCGCGATGGCGCGGTAGTGTTGGTACAGGCCCTCCTGGGTCGGCTTGTTGTAGTACGGCGTGACGGAGAGAATGCCGTCCGCGCCCAGCGCGTGGAGTTCTTTCGCCAGGGCGATTACCTCGGCGGTGTTGTATCCGCCGGCGCCGGCCAGCACCGGCACCTTGCCCTTGGCCTCCTCGAGCGTAATCTCCACGACGCGAAGGTGCTCGTCGCGCGTCATGGTGGGGTTCTCCCCCGTCGTCCCGCAGGGAACAACGAAGTTGATCCCCGCTTCGATCTGCCTGCGCACCAGACGCCGCAGCGCCGCCTCATCGAGAGTCAGATCGCGCCGGAACGGCGTGACCAGTGCCGTACCACAGCCGATGAACATGTTGTCTCCTCCCCGATCGCGCTGGGCCGCGGCCCTTCTACGGCAGCGCTCTCAGGATTTCGCGAAATTCGAAAAAGCCCTTCTTCCCCGCTATCCACTGCGCCGCGCGCAACGCTCCGCGCGCAAAACCCTCCCGGTTCCGGGCCGTGTGTCGCAGCGTGATGGTGTCCGCCGGGGAATCGAACCCGATTTCATGCGTTCCGGGCACCGCGCCCGCGCGGTTCGACGAAACGCTGACCGCCCGCGTGTAGCCGCTCTGCTTCATGCCCTCAACCAGCTTCACCAGCGTCCCCGAAGGCGCATCCTTCTTTGCCGCGTGGTGCATTTCCCACGCCCATGCGCCGTAGTCCGCTTCGCGCGCGAATTGCCGCGCCGCCGCGGACACAATCTCCATGAACGCATTCATGCCCACCGAGTAGTTCGCGCTCCACACCAGCCCCGCGCCGTTTTGCTCGACCAGGCTGCGCACTCGCGGCAGACCCTCGAACCAGCCCGTGGTCCCGGTCACCGTCGCCACGCCCAGCCCCGCCAGCTTCTCGACGTTCGCCGCCGCGGCCTCCGGCGTCGAAAACTCCACGGCCACGTCCACTCCGCGAAAATTCTCGCCGTTGATTCCGGCGCCGCCGGCGTTGTTTTTGCTGTCCAGGCGCCGCACCACGCTGCAGCCGAACTGCGGCGCCAGCTGCTCCACCAGCCTGCCCATCTTCCCGTAGCCGACCAGCGCCAGGTTCATGTCAGTCAAACACCGCCGGATCGAGATCGCTGAAAAATTCGCGGTGCAGCGCCCCGGCTGCGCGCCGCAAATCGCTTTCCGCCACGACAAACCCGAGGTTCAGGTGCGAAGCGCCCTGCGAGATCATGCAGATGTTGACGTCCGCGAGCGCGCGGAACACCCGCGCCGCCACTCCGGGCGTTTCGCGCAGGCTCTCTCCCACGGCGCAGACGATCGCGCGGTCCTTCTGCACGGAAACCTCCGCGAACGGCTCAAGCTCCGCGATGATCTCCCCGAGCCGCCGCGAATTGTCGATGGTCAGCGATACGCTCACTTCCGAGGTCGCCAGCATGTCCACCGGCGTTTCGTGGCGGTCGAATACCTCGAAAATGCGCCGCAAGAAGCCGTGTGCCATCAGCATCCGCGTGGACAGAATGTTGACCACGGTGATGTTGCGCTTGCACGCCACGGATTTGAGCACGTTGCCGCAGGGAACCGCCGCGGCCACGACGAGCGTGCCGCGGGCATCCGGCCGGCGCGAATTCAGGATCCGCACCGGGATGTTTCTCTCCCGCGCGGGAATTACCGTGGCGGGATGCAGCACCTTGGCGCCGAAATAGGCCAGCTCCGCCGCTTCGTCGAACGACATCGTTTTGATGGTTCGCGCCTCGGGCACTAGCGCCGGATCGCACGTCAGAAAGCCGTCCACGTCGGTCCAGATTTCGATTTCCTCCGCGCCCAGCGCCGCCCCGACCAGCGCCGCGGTAAAGTCCGATCCGCCCCGGCCCAGCGTCGTCGTCACGCCGTCTTCGGTCGCGCCGATGAACCCGCCCAATACCGCCACGCCTGCGCCGTTCAGCGCGCCGAAGGCCCCGCGCACGCTTGCGTACGTCTGCTCCAATAGCGGCGCAGCCTGCGTGTGCCGCCGGTCCGTGCGAATCAACTGCCGCGCGTCTATATGCATCGAGCGCAGGCCCCGCTCCCGGAATGCCGCGGCCACAATCGCGCTCGAAAGCCGCTCGCCGAAGCTGGCGATGGCGTCCGCGGAGCGCGGCGTCAGTTCCCCGAGAATGGACAAACCGTCCAGGATTTCGTCGAGCTGGTGAAAGTGCTGGTCGAGAAACGCGTCCATTTCGGCCCGCGGCTGGCCTGAAAGCAGCTGGTTCGCCGCGCCGCCGTGCGTCTCGCGCAGCCCGGCGAGCCCTGCCTGCGCCGCGCCCTTCCGGCCGGCGGCCGCGTCCGCGGCAAACGCCAGCAGTTGGTTCGTGGTCTTCCCCATCGCGGAGACCACCACGGCGGGCTTGCGCGGCAGGCGCGTCTGCACGATTGCGGCGGCGCGCTCGATTGCCTCCGCCGATTCCACCGACGTTCCGCCGAATTTCATTACGATCATGAGCCCAGCAATCCTTCCGAGTGCAGGAGTTCCGCGTTGAGCACGGCCGCGCCGGCCGCGCCCCGAATCGTGTTGTGCCCCAGCGCCACGTATTTGTGCGTCAGGACTGCGCACTCGCGCAGCCGCCCCACGAAAACCGTCATGCCCCGGTCGCGAGCGGCGTCGCGCTGCGGCTGCGGCCGGTCCGCTTCGGCCATGTACACCACGGGCCGCGCCGGAGCGCTCGGCAGCCGCCGCTGCTGCGGCACGCCGCTGAAGCCCTCGAACGCCGCGCGCACTTCCTCGACGCCCGGCCGCCCCTCCAGCTCCACGGAAACCGTCACCGTGTGGCCGTTCAGCACCGGCACGCGATTGCAGTGCGCGCTCACGCATGCCGCCAGCGGCTCGACGCGGTTTCCCGCCAACGCCCCGAGAATCTTCTGCGTCTCCTGCTGCATCTTTTCTTCTTCGCCGGCGATGAACGGAATCACGTTCGCCGTGATGTCCAGCGACGCCACTCCCGGATAGCCCGCCCCGGAAATCGCCTGCAGCGTCGTTGCCACCACGCGCCGGATGCCAAACGGCCTGAGCGGCGCCAGGCTCATCGCCAGCACCACCGTCGAGCAGTTCGGGTTGGTCACGATGCGCCCCCGCCAACCCCGCCTCCGCCGCTGCTCCGTCAGGAGCTGCAGGTGCTCCGCGTTCACCTCCGGCACCACCAGCGGCACGTCCGGCTCCATGCGGTGGTTGCGCGAGTTGGACACCACGATGTGCCCCGCCGCGGCGAACGCCCGCTCGATCTCCGTCGCCACCGCCGCGTCCATCGCGGAAAACAGCAGCCGCGGCGCAGCGCCGGGCTTGCACTCCTCCACCGTCAGCCCCGCCGCCGAATCCGGCATCGCCCCGGCCAGCCGCCAAGGCGCCGCCTCGGCGTACTTCTTCCCCGCCGAACGGTCGCTCGCGCCCAGCCACGCCAGCTCGAACCACGGATGCCCCTGCAGAAACTCCACGAACTGCTGCCCCACCATCCCGGTGGCGCCGAGAACGCCGGCTTCGATTCGCGGCTTCATGCTCTTTGCGCCCCTCCGCTGGCCAGCAGGCTCCGCACCATCTGCGAGTAAATGCCCACGGCCTCGCGAAGCTGCCCCTTGGGCACCGCTTCGTCCTGCGTGTGCGCGTCATGAATCGAGCCGGGGCCGATCAGAAACGGCTTGCCCCACGCTTCGCCGAGAAACGGTATGTCCGTGGTGAAGGAAACCACCGTCGTCGGCAGGCCCGCGAACTCGCCCAGGCGCATTGCCGGCGTGCTCAGCACCTCTTTCGCTTCCACGCGGCCCCCCGCCGCGCGCAGCACCGCTTCCCGCAGCGGCGCGGCGTCCCCCACCAGGCGGAACATAATGTCCGACTGCGCCAGGTCCGCCACCACGTTCGGAGCGCGCCCCCCCGAAAGCGTGCCGATGTTCAGCGTGCATGGCCCGAGCACCGCGTCCGCCGGCAGCGGAATCCGCCGCACCTCCGCCAGCACGTCCAGCAGCTTGTCGATCGCGGACTCGCCCAGCTGCGGGTACGCCGAGTGCGCCATGCGCCCCCGCGCCGTCAGTTGATACCGCAGCGCGCCTTTCGACCCGATCGCCAGCTTGTTCTCCGTCGGCTCGCCGTTGATCAGGAAGCGCGAGCCCCGCGGCGTGCGCGCCGCCGCGATCGCTCCCGCGCTGTTGCGCTCCTCGCCCACCAGGAACAGCAACCCGAAATTCCGCACCCCCTCCGACAGCAGCCGCTCCGCCGCTCCCATCATCGCCGCCAGGATGCCTTTCGCGTCGCATGAGCCCCGCCCGCGGATCGTCGCTTCGTCCTCGCCGGACTTGAAAAAAGGCGGCACCGTGTCCAGGTGCGTCGAGAGCGTCACCACCGGCTCGCCCCAGTGCGCGAACACGTTGAACCGGTTCGGTTCGACTGCAATCGGCTCGGCGCGCCCGCCGTGCCGCGCCGCCATTTCCGCCAGCCGCTCCAGCACAAACGTCGAAACGCCCTTTTCGTTCCCGGTCACGGACTCGATGTCCACCAGCGCCCGCGTCAATGCGAAAAGATCCATGCGCTTCCTTGCTCTTGATTTTTTCCGGGGGATGAAGCGGCGGGAGAGGGGAGTGCGGCGAGGCGGGGAGTCTCGGGTTGCATCCCTTCTCGATAGCGCTCCATCCGCACTTGCGGATGACAGTGGGCGGGTATTAGCCCGGCCCCCCAACCCCTGCCGGGGAGCTCCCGGCAAGGACTTCGGCGGAGTGGATGCTGCGCCCCTTTCGCCTCGGGCCCCGAAGCTTCTCGGGACTTACGCCCGGCTACTCATGGCCTCCGCGCCTCTATCAAGAACGCCTTAGCATAGCCAACCCGCCGCCCCCCCGTCAATCGCGCCCCCGCCGCCGCCCTATGGAGTGCGGTGGCTCGACGCCGCTTTGCCTCGTCGCATTTTCTCCTTGACATATGTTTACCCTCCGTGTATCATTTTGCATGTTTACCCCGCGGTGCACTCCTCC
This sequence comes from Candidatus Methylomirabilota bacterium, assembly GCA_035625855.1. GTDB lineage: Bacteria > Acidobacteriota > Terriglobia > Acidiferrales > UBA7541 > Acidiferrum. The sequence goes on from DASPOW010000371.1 coordinate 8,151, forward strand.
CGGCTCCCCTCCCGCCCGCTCGCCGCTCGTCACTCGCCACTCGCCCCTTTCCTTAAGTCCTTTGGAATCCGCACTTCCGCAATTTCGCCTTGTAACCCCTTTAGAATCCGCACTTCCAGAATCATTGGACTTAAAGTCCTTCAGAATGAACACTTCCGCAAAAACCCCGGGGGGGGTGGGGCCTGCCTGTGCAAATTCTCGTGGGTGCCGCTCGGGCGGCCCGCCGCGCGGCTTTGCGTTCTACTGTGCGGCGCTGGGCTGGCCGCAGAAAGCGCAGCGCCGCGCCGCCATGGGAATCTCGCTCAGGCATTCCGGGCACTTGCGCGTTGTGGGGTCCGCCGGCGGCTCCTTGCGCGAGCGCGCGACGAGCGCGTTCACCGGAACCACCACGAAGAAGTACACCGCCGCAGCGATGATCAGGAACGAAATGGCCGCGTTGAGGAACTCCCCGTACAGAAACTTGCTGCCGTTCACCGTGAACGTCAGCGCCGAAAAATCCGGCTGCTTCGCCAGCGCGGCGATGAACGGCGTCAGCAGGTCCTTCACAAAGCCGGTGACCACCGTGCCGAACGCCGCCCCGACCACGATACCCACGGCCATATCCACGACGTTGCCTCTCAGCAGGAACTGCTTGAAGCCCTTCAGCATTTCTTCCTCCTTGCCCGTTTCGCGCGTCGTACTGCATGGCCCGCGCTGGATCTGTTTCTACCTCCCCGTCCCGCCTCAAGCTGCGCCCTGCGAAGAAAGCTTTCTCCGCAGCAGCCGCGCGCTGAACAGTATCGCCTGCTGGATGTGCGCCAGGCCCAGTCCCCAGCGCAGCTCCGCCTGCGCGGCCGACTCGCCCCGTGCGATCAGCTCGCCCAGCAGCGAATGCCCGTCCGGCGCGGCCTCCGCCTGGACCAGGCCAAGCCTGGCTTCCAGAAAATCGTTCGAGCCCTCTTTCGCCAGCAGGTCGCGCAGGGTTTCCAGCAGCCCGAAGTACTGCCCGCGCTGCTGGTTCAGCACCGCTTCCGCGAACACCAGCAGAAAGCTCCCCGAAAAAACAGCCCGGCCCGGTGCACCGCCGCTTCTTTCCTGCGGCGCGTCGCAGAAACTCGCGCGGAAAAACGACTCTTCGCCGTTTACCGCCTGCAGGAACGCCTGCGCCGCGCGGTTCTCCGCGGCTCCGGCGCGGCCCCGCGGGGCGTCCACCCGCGCAACGATTTCCACGCGCATGCCCGCGAACCTACGACAAGATTTCCGCGCGCACAAGAAATTTCTGCGCCGCGCAATCCGCGTGTTTCGCCCGGCCGGCTCCCTGCTAAAATCCACCCCG
>DASPOW010000372.1:0-2172 GCA_035625855.1 Candidatus Methylomirabilota bacterium
ATCGCGGCCCCCAGCTTCGATTTACGACGAAAAAAAGTCTAGCATCGCGTTAGAGGGCGGGCAAGGCGGGTAGGGTTGGCTGTCTTGCATCCGATAATGGGCGGCCGTTAAGATGAACGCCTGTGGCCAGTCCAGCGAAAAAGAAGGCGGAGAAAGCCGGGGAGCAAGTCGTCGCCCAGAACCGCGCCGCTTCCTACCACTACCACTTGCTGGAGCGGTACGAAGCAGGCATGGTGTTACACGGCACGGAGGTCAAGGCCCTGCGTGAAGGAAAAGCGAATATCCGCGACGCCTATGTCGAAGTGAAAGCGGGCGGGGCCTGGCTCCAGAATGCCCATATTGCGCAGTACCTGCCCGGCGGTCCATGGAATCACGAGCCGCTCGGTCCCCGGAAGTTGCTGCTCCATCGCAATGAACTGCGCAAGCTGGCCGGCCGCACCCAGGTGAAAGGCCTGACCGTGATTCCGTTGCGCATCTACTTCCGCAACGGCATCGCCAAGTGCGAGATCGCCCTGGCCAAGGGCAAGAAGGAGTACGACCGGCGGCAGGACGCTCGCGACCGCGAGGCACGCAGGGAGGCGGAAGAAGCGATGTATCGTTCGCGGAGGCGATAGGAGAAAAATGAAAATCACACTGGCAACTCAGGGTTACGCCGAAATCCCGGCCGACGCCCTCGTATGTTACGCGTTCGAGGCAGCTGATCCTGTCCAGGGCCGCATGGCCGAGCTGGATGCAAAGTGCGGCGGACTGCTGCGTCGGCTTTCGCAAAGCGGCGAACTGACCGGCAAGCCGCTGGAGATGACGCTGGTCCACGCTCCAGCCGGTTTTGCGGCGCAACGCCTGCTGATCGTGGGCGCCGGGAAGAAAGAGAAATACGGCACGCCCGAATTGCGCAAGCTCGCCGGGGCGGCGCTGCGATTTCTGAAGGCGCGGTCCGTGAAGCGCATTGCTTTTCTGGCGCGAGAGGGCGACGCCACGGCCGACGCGGCCCAGGCTGCTGCCGAAGGGCTGATTTTTGCGGCCTTTGACGGGGAAAAGTACAAGAGCGAAGACAAGGACGGCAAGAAGAGAGTGGAATCGGTCGTTTTGGCTGGCTGGGACGATCGCGCCGCCGGAGAGAAAGGACTCGAGCGGGGCCGGGTGATTGCCGAGGCACAGAACTTCAGCCGCGACCTCGTGAACGAGCCTTCTAACCGCCTGACTCCGAAAATTCTGGCCGAGCGCGCCGCAGAAATGGCCGGGCAAGCAGGCCTCGCCTGCGAAATCCTCGACGAGAAGCGCATCGCGGAATTGAAGATGGGTGCGCTGCTCGGCGTGGCCCAAGGCAGCATTGAGCCACCGCGTGTCATCGTGACGACTTACGCGCCGGCGGAGGCGCGCTCCGGCGGGCCGGTGATTGGCCTCATCGGCAAAGCGGTGACGTTTGACACCGGAGGCATCTCAATCAAGCCGGCCGAAGGCATGGAAAAGATGAAGTACGACATGGCCGGCGGCGCCACCATGCTGGGCGTGATGCGCGCCCTGGCGGCGCTCAAGCCCCGGCTGAAGGTCATCTCCGTCGTCCCCGCAACGGAAAACATGCCCGGAGGCCGGGCGCAAAAGCCCGGAGACGTGCAGGTGGCCATGTCCGGAAAAACGATCGAGGTCTTGAACACCGACGCCGAAGGCCGCCTGATTCTCGCGGACGCCATCACTTATGCGAAGCAGCTCGGCTGCACGCACTTAATTGACGCGGCGACGCTCACCGGCGCCATCGTTGTGGCGCTCGCCAACGTAAACGCCGGCGTCTTCGGCTCCGACGAGAAGTTCACGGCGCGGCTGCTGGCCAGCGCCAAGGCCTGCGGCGAAAAGATGTGGCCCATGCCGGTGGACGAGGAGTACCGCGAATTCATCAAGGGCACCGTCGCGGACATCCAGAACATCGGCAGCGGCAAAGGCGGCGGCGCGATAACAGCGGCGATGTTCCTCAAGGAATTCACGGGCGACACTCCATGGATTCACCTGGATATCGCCGGGACGGCGTGGCTCGATGAGAACAAACCGTGGGCGGCAAAGGGCGCCACCGCTATCGGCCTGAGAACCCTGGTGGATCTGGTGACGAAGTTCGTGTAAGAGAGGGCGCTACATTTTTTCGGGGCAGGGAATTCCCAGCAGGTCTAACGCGCGCACGAG
>DASPOW010000373.1:0-2925 GCA_035625855.1 Candidatus Methylomirabilota bacterium
GTTGATCGGAAGAGCGCCCTGGCTGCCGCCCGTAATCAGCATGTGAAGTGGGCGGTATGGCGCACGAACGACCGCACGAAAGAATTCCGCTCGGACCGGGCAGCCGGTAACCACCCCTTTCCCGCCGAGACGCCGTGCCGACGACTCGTAGCCCGTAGCGATGCTCCTGGCAAGCCGCGCCAGGACGCGATTGGTAAAACCCGGCTCGGCGTTCGGCTCGAAGATGACCGACGGGATGCCCTTGCACCACGCCGCCAACTGCATCGGCCCCGCGGCGTATCCTCCCACGCCGAAAGCGGCCACGGGTCTGTGGCGGCGCAGGACGCCAAACGCGTCGCTCATCGCAGGGAAAAGCATGGCCAGGTTTTTCACTAGCGTCGCGCCGCCCTTTCCCTTCAGACCGGCCACACGGAGGGTCTCGAGGGGCAGGCCTGCCTGTGGCACCAGCCGCGCCTCCATTCCACGTTGCGTCCCCACCAGCACAACCTCTCTGCCTTCGTCCGGCGTTCCGCGTCCCACCCATTCTTTCGCGATGGCCAGCGCGGGGAAAACGTGCCCGCCCGTTCCGCCGCCCGCCACCAGAAGCTTGAGCGTTTCACTCATCGCTCCGGCGCGGTCATTCCTGCGTCTGCTGGCTGATGTTGAGAAGCACGCCAGTCGCCAGCAGCATCACCAGCAAGCTTGAGCCGCCGTAGCTCACGAACGGCAGCGGAATCCCTTTCGTGGGCACCATTCCCAGGACGACAGCGAAGTTAATCAGCGCCTGGCTCAGGACCATCGCCGTGATACCCAGCGCCAGCAGACGGCCGAAGCGATCCGGAGCCGCCAGCGCCGCTCGCATTCCGCGCCAGCCATACACTGCGAACAAGGCAATCACGATGGCCGCGCCGACAAATCCGAGCTCTTCGCAAATGACTGCGAAAATGAAATCCGTGTGAGCCTCGGGCAAATAGAAGAGCTTCTGCTTGCTCTCCATGAAACCGACACCTGTAAATCCGCCCGAACCAACTGCAATGAGTGATTGTAGAAGCTGAAAGCCCTTTCCCTGGGGATCCTGCTCGGGATGCAGAAATCCCAGGATCCGGTCGTAGCGGTAGCTGACCCGCGCGACGAGCAGGTAAAGAACGGGCAAAGCCGCCCCGGCGCCCACGGCAAACCATTTGCCGGAGAGCCCTGCGGCATAAAGAACGGCGCACGCAATCACGACAATTTCCACGGAAGTGCCCAGGTCCGGCTGAAAGACAATGAGCCCGAAAAAAAGAAACACGGGAGCGACGGCGGGCGCCAGAGTCTCGAGAAGGTCCCGCTTTTCGAATTCAATGGTCGCGGCTTGCCGGCGCCGCTGGTCAAAGAACCATGCGAGATAGAGAATCACCGCGAGCTTTGCGAGTTCCGAGGGCTGTAGATGAAAGCTGCCGAGCGGGATCCAGCGATGCGTGGCGTGCGACTTGTTGAAAAAGAAAAGCGCGACGAGCAGCACAAAAACAACGGAAAGCGCCGCGAACACGATTCCCGGCTGCCGCAGACGGTGGTAGTCCAATCGCATCAGGATCACCATGCCCCCGAGGCCCGCCGCCAGAAAAAGCAGTTGCCGGGCGAGAAAATGCGCCGACTGGCCGTACTGCTCGCCGGCCGTCACGGCCGAGGCGCTGTACACCATCAATGCGCCCAGGAAGCAAAGCCCCAGCGTGACTCCGAACAGCCAACGATCCATCTCCAGACGGCGCGGCATCTTCCTAGCCTTTCTCCGCTGAAAGCGATGCGCCGTTCTCGGCGAGACGGCGCACGAGCTGTTTGAACACACGTCCGCGATGCTCGTAGTTCTCAAACTGATCGAAGCTGGCGCAAGCCGGCGCGAGCAGGACAATGTGTCCGGGCCGCGCGCGGCGCTGCGCGATGTCCAGCGCTCGCTCGAGTGTTCCGGCGCGCTCAATGGCAACGCTCCCTGCGATTTGCCCCGCGATTTTTTCCGCTGCCGCGCCAATCAGCAGGGCCTGTGCCGCCTTCTCCCGGAGGGGCTGCCGCAGCACCGTGTAGTCGCTGCCCTTGTCCTTCCCGCCGAGAATGATGAAGACCCCACCGGAAAAGGCGTCCAGCGCCTTAAGGGTTGCGTCCACGTTGGTGGCCTTCGAATCGTTGTAATAGCGCACGCCGCGAATCTCTCCGGCCAGTTCCAGGCGATGCTCAACGCCCGCGAAACTGCGCACCGCGTCGGCGATCCCCGCCGTGCCGGCTCCGGCAAGGCGCGCAGCCGCCGTCGCGGCCAGAACATTTTCCAGGTTGTGGGCGCCTGGCAGGGAAATGTCCGAGGCCTCGAGCAAGACTTCCTCAGTGCCGTTCCGCCGAAAGACGATCTCCGCGCCGCGTAAATAGGCGCCCTGCTCGACGGGCTTGCGGCGGCTGAACCAGAAAACCTGCGGCTTCGCAGGAGCATACCGGACGGTAGGCGCATCGTCCGCGTTTAGAATCGCGAAATCTTTCGCCGTTTGATTCTCGAAAATGCGCGCTTTGGCGGTGCCGTATGCTTCGAGCGATTCGTGGCGGTCGAGATGGTCCGGAGTCAGGTTCAGAAAAACACCGATGTCAGGCCGCATCGTCGCGATCAGCTCAAGCTGGAAGCTCGACATTTCCACCACGGAAATGCTGTTCTCGCTGGTCTCTTCCACGCGCGCGATGAGAGGCGTGCCGATGTTTCCGGCCAGAATGACGGGAGCGCCCGCGCCTTGTAGCAGGTGGGCGATGAGAGACGTCGTGGTCGTCTTTCCGTTCGATCCGGTTATGCCGATCAGTCTGCCCTTATGGAAGCGGTAGGCCAGCTCAAGCTCGCTCCAGACCGTGACGCCTTTCGCGCGCGCAACGCGAAGGTCCGGCGTGTCCGCCGGAACACCGGGGCTCGGAAGGATCAGATCCTGCTCGAGAAAAGTC
>DASPOW010000374.1:0-6217 GCA_035625855.1 Candidatus Methylomirabilota bacterium
TGTCGTCCCCATGCCGTCGCGGGTCAGCGTGATCGCGCCTTCCTGCACGTAGACGAACGTATCTCCGGGGTGGATGTGCCGCGGCTCCTTGGTCCCCGCAGGAATCTCCGTGATGACCAGAACGCCTTCATGCCCGGCGAAACCCGCCAGGTCCTGCCTCAGCAGAACGGTGCGCTTCGCGCCCGCCGGCTGCTGAGCCCCGCTTCCCTTCGCATGAGCGAGCGCCGCCGCGATCCCACACATCACCGCTGCCACCGCCACGATTTGTTTCGTTCGGTTCATTTCGCCACCTCGTTTGCCGCGGATTGACCGCCTTCCCGCGGACCCCGCCGCGGGTTCGGCCCCGGGGGGGCGCGACACTACGCTGTCTCCCGGGCAACGTCAAGCGGCCCGGGTTTTCCTGGCGAAGGCCGCGCAGCCGGCGTTACTACTGCTTGTAGCGCTCCTTGTAGAAGTCAATCTGCTGCTGGATCTGTTCCTTGGTCAAACCCATTGTCCACTTGTGGTAGTCGCTCTTCATGACGTCGGCGGTCACTCCGGGCATCAGCCGCTCCGCTTCCGGAATAAACTCCGTGTAGAAGTGCTTGGCCACTTCGTAAAAGCCGTGCCACTGCGTGTAGTCGGGGCCCATCATGGCCGTGCCCATGCGCGCGCGGCGGCCTTCGTGGTGCCACAGTTCGTAGTAAACCCATTCAATCTTTTCATCGAAGGGCGTCCGGGTCAGCTTGCCGGCGGCGTAGAGCTTGTCCATGATGGCCTTGGCGGGCTTGGCGAATTTGTCGTTGTAGAGCTGGATCGTTCCCTCGTACTGCTTGTAGAAGTTCTCGACCCAGCCCGTTTCGTGGCAGTTGAAGCAGACGTTCTGCATGGCGGAGCGGCGCTTCTCCCAGTTTTCGAGGTGAGTGGTGATGACCGGGCGCAGGGTGAAGCTGATGCGGTCGCCGACGTCGTGCGTTACCGGCTGGTCGGACGTGGCGCTCATGTGGCAGGTTGCGCAGGTCGGCGCGGCGAAGTAGTCCTTTCCCACAACCCACGACTTTGACTCCAGGTTCATCTTCGCGATGTTCGCCCGGAACTGGATTCCGTGCTTCGACTCTGCGTAGATTTCCGCCTGCGGGTGGTCGGGGCCCATGTGACACTTTCCGCAGTTCTCCGGCTGGCGCGCTTGCGCCGAACTGAAGGCGTGCCGCCCATGGCATGCGGCGCACGTTCCCTTGCTTCCATCCGGGTTCACGCGTCCGATCCCGCTGTTCGGCCAGGTCGCCGCGTCAAACTTCCCGTCGCCGGTGTACTTCACTTCGCTGCCGTGACACTGGCGGCAGCCGTTGATAGCCGCGGGGCCGCCCTCGACGATTTCGCCTAGCATGTTGTCCAACGAGCCGATGAACTGCGCCGCGCGGGCGTGATGGCTCTTCTCGAACTCCTGCGCCTCCCTGGTGTGGCACCGGGCGCAGTAGTTGGGAGTCACGATGACGGCGATCTTGATACCGTAGTGCACAAAGGCAGCGGGGTCCTTGTCCATGGCCTGGTGGCAGCCGTAACAGTCCACGCCCTTTTTCGCGTGGGCGCTGCCGCGCCACTGCTCCACGGCCCCGGGTGTAGCGGAGCCGTGGCATCCCAGGCATTGTTCTCCTTCCGGAGACACCTTCGGCTCCTGGCCGCGGACCGAGGAAGCACAGACCAGCACCGTAGTGAAGAGCAACAAGCGCGGAATCCTCATAGGTTGTCCTTTCAAGGCGGATTCGGAAGGGGCTCGCCAGACCGTCGCGCAGGCGCCAATGTAGTGCTTCGCCTGGCGTTTTTCAATATGCGGCTGTGGGGCAGCACGCTCGCCCGCAAGCCGCGCTTCAGACAGCGGAACAGGGCGCTTCCTGCAACAAGATGCAACTTTTTGACCTGGACGTTCGTATCTACCGGCAAGTGCCCGAAGGAGGCCTTCACCGATGATGGAGCGTGTCCGCAAGACCCACAGACTGTCGCGATCTTTCATGACTGCCGCCCTGGCTTTGCTTTTCGCCGTCTTACTCGGCGTCCCATTGAGCGGCGGGGCCGCCTATGCCGCGCAAAGCGCAAGCGCTTCCCAGGAATCCAAGACCGACCGGTGGCTGCACGTCCGCGTGGACTGCACCGACGGAAAGGGTGAAAAGGTCCGCATCAACGTGCCGGTGGAAATGGCGGAGAAGGTTCTCGGCGCCGTGAACCACGACCGCCTGCAAGGGGGGCGCATCCGCATCCACGCCGCCGAAGTGCACGGCGTGGACCTCCGCGCGATTCTGGACGCGGTGCGCACGTCGAAAGACGGCGAGTTCGTCACCGTGCAGAGCCGAGAGGACAACGTGCGCGTGGCCAAGCGCAGCGGCTTCCTGCTGATCAACGTGGACAAAAAAGAAGCCGGCAGGGACCATGTAGAGATCCGCGTGCCGATGAAAGTCGTGGACGCGCTGGTGTCCGCGGGGAAGGACGAACTGGACATCGTCGCGGCGCTGCGCGTTCTCTCGCGGGAAGGTGATACGGAACTGGTTTCGGTGAAAGACGACCGCAACACGGTTCACGTTTGGCTCGACGCGAAGAGCGGCTCGACGGACTAGGCGGAGGAACCGATGCTGCTGCTATCAAAAATCGCGCTCGGATTCGGCTGCACGGTTCTGGTGGCCGGGGGCTACGTGATGAGAGACGGCGTGATGCACATCTCCGTGGACGAATACCGGCCGGGCGGAGACCACGTCCACCTGCACCTGCCGGCGTCTCTGCTGCCGATGATCGCCCATTTCGTGCCACAGCGGGACTGCGCCCGGGCACTCCGCGAGGCCCGCGACGTTCTTCCGGCGGCGAAGGTCGCCGTTCTCGAACTGCACAAATACCCGGACGCGGAATTTGCCGATATCTGGGACGGCGACGAGCACGCGCAGATCCGCACGCGGGGGGGCAAGCTGCAGATCGATGTCGAATCACCGCGCGAAAACGTGCATCTCAGCTTGCCGGTGGCGGCGCTGAGAGACTTCCTGGACGAACTCGAGTCCAGGGCCCCGGACAACTGAGCCCCAGCGGCGAAGAGTTCAGAGAGCCGCGGCCCGGATTCCAAGCAGGGTGTTTCCGCCGGCGCTCGCGAAAACCGCGGCTCCCTCCCGGTGCCGCTCCTCAGCCTGCTGGAGGAGCTTCGTGAAGGGCGCCCGCGCCCGCAGCCGGTCAAACCACGGGTCGTTCAGGAACGCGGGATAGCAGAAGAAGCCGTTGCGGATCGAGCGCGCCAGCATCTCGAGCGCTTCCTCCTCCGCGCCAAGATAGCTCAACTGCCGCGCCTGGTAGTACATGCCTTCGGGGTCGCGGAAGGTTGCGCCCATCAACGCCACGCTGGCGGCGCGGCTTTCTTCGTGCTTGCCTTCGACAAGCGCGCGCAGGGACGCGAGGTAGAGCTTGCCGAGCCGCGATGACATCTGCTGTTCTCTCTCCCGCAGGATGGCGAGCGCTTCCTCGGGGCGGCCAAGGGCAAAGAACGACAGCCCGGCAGAAAAGCCGAAGTCGCGGTCGGACGTTTCCATCGCGCGCCGATAGTCGCCCAGCATGAAGTAGGTGTGATTCACGCTGGTCTCGATCTGGGGATCAAGGCGTTTCGCTTCGTGTTGGGCCGCGAGCGCGGCCTGCAGCAGCCCGCAATAACGGCAGGCGTGGCCGAGCCCCGCGAACAACTCGGCGTCGTGCCTGCGGCGCTCGGCGCGGTCGAGCAGCCGGCGCATGGCATCGAGCGCGCGGCCCTGATCGACTTGCAGGCTGGTGTAGTAGTTGTGGGCAATGGTCAGATTCGGATTGAGCCGCAGCGCGGTCTGCAGGGCCTCGTCAGCGGCGCGAAGAGCCTCGGCCGAACCGAGGTCGTACTTGTCCCACAGCCACCGCGCGCGGCCCAGCCTCGCCCAGGCGGCAGCGTAGGTAGCGTCCGCACTCACGCATTTCTCGTAGAGCTCGATGGCCTCGCGCAGATTCACGCGGCTGAGCTGATTAGCGCGCAGGTAAAGTTCGTAGAGTTCCGGACTGGCGGGGCGGTCCTGGCGGAGGGCTTCGTCGCTGGCGGCGCCGAGAGACGGAAGAACTGAGTCCACGACGCGGCGAACCAGTTCGTCGTGAAGCTGCAGGAGTTCGCCGGCCCGGGCCTGGGAAGAGTGCGACCAGATGAGCGTTCCGCTGGCCGCGTCCACCAGTTGCGCCGTAATCCGAAGCTGGTCGCCTGCTTTGAGCAGCGTGCCGGTCAGTACGACATCCACCTCCGTTTCCTGGACGACCTTGCGCAGATCCAGGGATTCCTGCGGGTAGCGAGCTGCGACGAGGGACGAACGGACAATCAGCCCCTCCAGAGAGGCGAGCGAGACGGTAATCGCTTCAGGGAGGCTGTACGCGAGAAACTCGATTTCGTCGCTGGACCTGAGGATGCGAAACGGGAGAACGATGAGCCTGCGCGGCCGCAGGGCGCGCACCCGTGCGTCTGCTCCTTCCATCGTCAGAGAGGAACGGATGTCGGCCGCCATGGCTTCGGCGCCGGCGTAGCGTTCGCCGGGCTCGCGAGCCAAGGCCGTGTGCACCACCTGCCCCAGTGCCGCCAGCGAAGGCGATCCGACCAGCACCGGCAGGGGTCCATTGAGAATGGCATCCGCGACTTTGGCGAGAGAATCGCCCATGAAGGCCGGCTGGCCGGTCAGCATCTCAAACAAGATTGCGCCGGCGGAGAAGATGTCGGACCGCGCGTCCACGTCCTGGCCGCGGAACTGCTCGGGCGAGGCATAGCGCGGCGTGCCGAGAAACAGCCCGCCGGTCGCGTCGACGGAGGTATCGTCCTCAGACCCAAGCGAATCGGGGCCGCAGTACTTTGCCAGGCCGAAATCCAGCACCTTCGCGCCGTCGGCGGACAGCATGATGTTTCCGGGTTTCAGGTCGCGATGGACGATGTCGGCCCTGTGAAAAGCGTCCAGCGCGGAGAGGATTTGCAAGGCAGTGCGCGTCGCTTCATCGCAGGGCAGCGGGCCGCGACGCAGGCGCTGCGCCAGCGATTCGCCCTCGATGAGTTCCATCACGAGGACGAGATGGTCTTCTTCCTCGGCGATGTCGTAGAGCCGGCAGACGTTCGGGTGAGAGACCTGCGCCGCGGCGCGCGCTTCCTTCCAAAAACGGCGCAGGAGCGAAGGGTCCGACTGAAAGCCGCGGATCACCTTCAGGGCGACGACGCGGCTCAGGCGTTCGTCGTGAGCCTTGTAGACGACTCCCATTCCTCCCTGACCGACCCGCGCCAGGATCTTGTACGGCCCGACACGATCTGGAGTGACACTCATTTACGTCTACTGTCCCGGCGGAAAGATACAGGTCGCAACGCCGGCCTATTCGTAGGCCAGGGCGACGACCGGGTCGAAGCGCGCGGCGCGCACCGCCGGGTAAATGGCGCCCGCCGCCGCCCCGGCCAGCGCCAATGCCACGGCCGAGAGAATCCACTCAGGCGAGATGAGAATGAGCAAGCTGGGCAAGCTCTCCTTCAAAATCGCACGGGTCGCAAAGGTGGTCAAGATCCCCAGGGTGCAGCCGGCCGCGGTGATCAGCAAAGTTTCGGAGAGAAGCAGACGCACGATCGCCGCCTTGGAGAAACCCAGCGCCTTGAGAATGCCGATTTCCCGCGTGCGTTCCATCACCATGGTGTGCATCGTGAGCAGCACCACTAGAAAACTGATGACCAGGCCCAGACCCACCATCGTGCGAATGAACGGCTGAAGCTCCGGGAGGTTCGTGGAGTTCATCAGGGTGACATACTCCGAAGTTGTGCGAATCTGGTCCTGCGGGCGCAGCCTGGCAATCGCATCCCGCGTGCCCTCGGTATCGCCCTTGCTCCGGACGTAGAACATCGAAACCCGTTTGTCGGCTCCGGTAATTTCCTGCGCGGTCCGCAACGGCACAAAAAGTCTCGCGCCTTTCCCATGCGCCACAATGCCGCAGATGGTGAACTCGTGGTTGAGCAATGCCACTTTGTCGCCCACCTTCAAGTGCTTTGTTTGCGCGATGATGTCGTCCGCCAAGGCTTCATCGGGTCCTTCGAAGGGCCGGCCGGCGCGGAACAGGAATCCGCGGCTCAGCCCGTTGAACTGGCGATAGTCGATGCCGTAGACGAGAGAGAACTGGCGCTGCTCCATCAGAATCAAGGTTGGCGCCACCTCGTCCACTCCCGGAAGCCGGGCAATATCCTGAC
>DASPOW010000375.1:0-2009 GCA_035625855.1 Candidatus Methylomirabilota bacterium
GGGCCGCAGGCGCTGCACAAGTTCCGCCAGGTGGAAGCCGACCTGGTGGCGTCGCAGGCAACCTTCCAGGTGCAGCCGCGCGTCTTCGATGAGCGCTACCCAAGGCTCGTGTTTTACGTGAACGACGTTTCCTCGAGCGGCGCGCAGTGGAGGGGTGTGCTGCTGGCGGAAGCGGGCCCGGAGGGAGAGTCGCGGTTGACGCTGGCGGAAGAAGCCGTGGTCGTCGCCGAGCCAGTGCAAGGAAAACTCGAGCTTCATCTGCGCGGCGGCACGACCCACGAGTACTCGCCCAAGGAACCGCAGCGCTATTCGGTGACGAATTTCGGCGACAGCGACTGGCCGCTGGAGATCGCGGGGCTGACCCCGCAGGCGGCGCGCACCGCGGGCGAGGCGGAACGCAGCACGCGCGACCTGGTCGAGGACCGGGGGCCGGGGTGGCGCGAAGCGCGCGTCGAGCTGCACCGCAGGCTGGCGTTTCCCTGCGCCTCGCTGGTCTTTGCGTTGATTGCCGTGCCTTTCGGGGCACGCCCGCGGCGCGGCGGGCGCGCCGCCGGTTTCCTCCTGGCAGTGCTGCTGATTGCGGGCTACTACCTGCTGTTCATCGTCGGCGCCGGGATGGCCCGGCAAGGAAAACTGACGCCGGCGGAAGGAATCTGGGCGGCGGACGCCTTGCTCGCGCTGCTGGGACTTTTCCTGCTGCCGCGGATGGAACAGTTCCGGGGCGAGAACCGGCTGGCGCGGGCGCTGACCCGCTTCTTCGCGTGGAGGCGGCTGCGGCGGCGGCGCGCAAAGGCGCGGGCCGCGCGGGCGTCGGGCGGCTCAAGCGCCCCGCGCGAGGCGTTCCGCCGCAGCGGAGCGCTGTTCCCGCGCATGATGGATCTTTACCTGTTGCGGCGCTTCCTGTTTTATTTCCTGGCCATCATCGGCGTGTTCATCTTCCTGTTCGAGGCATTCACGTTTTTCGAGCTTCTTGACGACATCGCGCGCCACAAAGTGCCGTTCCTCGTGGTGACAGACTATTTCCGCTACCTCACGCCGTACCTGCTCTACCAGCTGACGCCGCTGGCGGCGCTGGTGGCGGTGCTTGTCACGCTGGGCGTTATGTCGAAGAACAACGAGATTGTGGCGTTCAAAGCGGTAGGAATCAGTCTCTACCGGCTCGCATTTCCGCTGCTGATTTGCGGCCTGGCGCTTGCCGCGGCCATGCTGGCGCTGGACGATACCTATCTGCCCTACGCGACGCAGCGGCAAGACGCGCTAAGAAACCAGATCAAGGGCAAGCCCGCGCAGACCTTCAGCCACCCGCGCCGTCAGTGGATTTTCGGCGAGAACGGGAAGATCTACAACTACGAGCTGTTCGATCCGGACAAGAAATTCTTCGGGCAGTTGAACGTGCTGGAACTCGACCCGGGGTCGTTTCGCCTGCGGCGGCGCATCTACGCCACGCGGGCGAACTGGGAAGAGGCCGAGCATCACTGGGTGCTGGAAACGGGCTGGGTGCGGGATTTCTCCGGCGGGCGCATTTCGCGGTTCGAGCCCTTCGCCGCCAACGTTCTTCCCGAGCTGACCGAGGCGCCCAACTACTTCGATCGCGAGGTGCGGCAGGCCTTCCAGATGAGCTGGCGCGAACTGGGAGGGTACATCAGAGACTTGCAGCAGGCCGGGTACGAAACGGCGACGCTGACCGTGCAGTGGCACCGCAAGCTGGCTTATCCCCTGATGGTGCCCGTCAGCATCGCGCTGGCGATTCCGTTCGCGTTCCTCGTCGGGGCGCGCGGGGCCATGGGCGGCGTGGCGCTCGGAGTGGTTATCGCGATTGTCTATTGGTCGGCGGCGGCGCTGCTGCAGGCGCTGGGCGGCGTGGGGCAATTGCCCCCGCTCATCGCCGGCTGGTCGCCGGATGTCGTGTTTTTCTTCTTCGGGTTGTACTTCTTCTTGAAGATGCCCACGTAGCGGCTAGGTTCGTTTGCGGCCTTTCTTCTTACCTTCAAGTTTTTCTTGAATGACGG
>DASPOW010000376.1:0-8249 GCA_035625855.1 Candidatus Methylomirabilota bacterium
GACCAGACGGCTTCGCGCCGTCCCTGCAGCTCGCTGGCAGGAAGCCCTGCCGTTTCTGATGGACGGTAAGGAAGTCATGCGCGAAGTCGGCTACGAAATGGCATGGGGATTCCTGCTCGACCAGATTCATCACCGCGGCCAGCTCTCCACCTATCTTCGGCCCATGGGAGCGAAGGTGCCCGCGATTTACGGCCCCAGTGCCGATGAATCCATGTAGACCAGAACCCGGATTCCGTATAATCCCAGGACCGCTCGAAAGGCTGACGGAGAGGAGACAACATCATGAGGAAACAGGTCATCTTGGCGGTGGTTGCGGTATTCCTGTGCGGACTTCTCGGAACGTCGCTGGCGCGAAGCCAGCAGGGTCCGCCCAAGCCCGGGCCGGAGCACGAGAAGCTCGCGTATTTCGCAGGCACCTGGCTTTCCGAGGGCGAGGCCAAGGCGAGCCCCTACGGGCCTGCCGGAAGGTTCGCCTTTCGCGAGACGTGCGAATGGTTCGAAGGACGCTTCGCGCTGCTTTGCCGCTCCGAAGGAAAATTTGGAGATATCCCCATCAAGGGCATCAGCGTGATGAGCTACGACCCCACCGAGAAGAAGTACATCTACTTCGAGTCGAACAGTCTGGGGGAGAACGAGCTTTCGCATGGAACCGTGAACGGCGATACCTGGACCTGGAACGGCCAGAGCAAGGGGCCGGACGGAAAGCCGATTCACGGGCGGTTCACGCTGAAGCAGGTCTCCGCGGACGTGGCAACCTACAGGTTCGAGATGGGACCCAGCGGCGATTCGCTCGCGCTGGTCATGGAAGGCAAACAGACGCGCCAGAAGTAAACGCGGCTATCGAGGAGAACCATCATGAAACGATTCGGGCTCGGATTGGCGGCAGTGCTCGTTCTCGCCGCCGTGGCGGTGGTTCCCGCCGCGGCGCAGTCGGATACCTGGCAGATTGACCCCAATCACTCGGCGGCGCAATTTGCTGTGCGCCACGGAGGGATTTCCACTGTGCGCGGAGCATTCTCCAAGGTCGCCGGCACGGTCCAATACGACCCGGCCAGTCCGGCCAAGACTGTCATCGACGTCACGATCGACGCCAGTTCGGTGGACACCCGCGTCGACGCCCGCGACAAGGACTTGCGCAGCCCCAACTTTTTCGACGTGGACAAATTCGCCACCATCACCTTCAAGTCCAAGAGCGTCGAAGCGGCGGGGCCGGGCAAGATGAAAGTCACAGGGGATCTCACGATTCACGGCGTGAGCAAGGAAATCGTTCTGGACGTGGACGGCCCGAGTGGCCCGGTAAAAGACCCGCGCGGCAATTCCCACATGGGTGCTTTCGCCACCACGAAGCTCAACCGCAAGGATTTCGGCGTGAACGGCGCGGCCGCAGCCGTAGGCGACGAGGTGCAGATCACCATCGACGTGGAACTCGTGAAGCGCCCTCCGGCCGCCGATGCGAAGTAGAGTCCGGAGCGAAAGAAGAACTACTTCTTGAAAAGGTCGTCGAAGGCCTTGCGCGCGTCGTTGTGGCGCGGAGCAACGGGCGCGGTTTGCGCCGCCGAAGGAGCGTGCGCGTACGACGTCGGCGCCGTGTCCTTTTCCACGGTCATGCGGAATTCGTAGAACGTGCAGTTGTTCTTCGCGTCCTTCGGCGAGATGCGCTCCGGAATCGGCTGGGTGCACTCGAACTGGGCGCCGGTGTCGAAGTAACGGCACTGCTTGCAGGAGTGCAGCTCGAACTGGCAGCGCGGGCAGCGCCCGTTGGGATCGAAGCCCGGCTGCAGCACCGCCCCGCAGTTCGCGCAGCGCCCGCGCGTGACGGTTCCGACCATGCGCGGCGTGCGCGGCCCGAATTGTTCCTGCTTCGGCGGGCGCGGAGCATCCGGCTTGCGCTCGGACTTTTTGTCCTGGCTTTCCGCGTCGCGGTAGCCCTTATGACGGTATTTTCGATCTCGATCCACTGCTTACCTCCGAACGCTTTACACTTTCCCTGGGACTTGGCGCGGCTGCCGCGGGAACGACAAACGCAAATCTTTCTGGAGACTCGAATTCGCCGGGTTGCTACACTCTGCCCGCGCTCGGTTTTCTCTTAGATTCCAAATGAGACCACGAAAGTGCGCTACGAGAGAAGGGTCTCTATGTTTGTAATCCTCTGGGAGTTCGAAGTCAAGCCGGGCCGTGAAAACCGGTTCGAGTCGGCCTACGGCGCGAAGGGCGCCTGGGTCGCGCTCTTCGCACAGGATCCAGCCTATCACGGAACGCAGTTTTTTCGGGAGGTTGAGCGGCCCCGGGTCTACCTGACGCGCGACACGTGGCTTTCCCGCGCGGCGTACGAGGAATTTCGCCTGAAGCACCGGGCGGAATACGCGAAGCTCGACGCGGAGTGCGCCGCCCTGAAGCAGGCGGAGCGGCGAGTGGGATTTTTTGAAACCGAAGAGGGCGCGGCGGATCCGTAGCGACGTTGCCCGGCGGCGAATCATCTCCGCCTCCACAGGGAGAGCAGGCGGTCCTCAGGCAAGTCCGGCCGCAAGAACGCCCGCGGGGTGCCTCCGGCGCGCAGCACTGCTTCCGCGGCGAGATAGCCGCTGCGCACGGCGCCTTCCATCGTCGCCGGCCAGCCCGTATCGGTCCAGTCGCCGGCGAGAAACATTCCCGGAATTGCCGTTTGCTGTTTCGGCCGCCAGCGATCGACGCCGGGCCGCGGAGAAAACGTCGCCGCAGCTTCCTTGATGACCGTGGCTTTCAGGAGCTGCGCCTCGCGAGCGCGCGGCAGCGCGTGGCGCACTTCGCCCAGGCACAGATCAATGATCTCCTGGCGGGGCTTTTGCAACAGGCCGTACGAGGCGCTGATGACAAGCTGCAGATACTGGCCCGCCGCCCCAGCGGCGTCCCCGTTCCGCGCGCCATAGAGCGCGGTCTTGTTGAAGATCCACTGCGTGGCCGTGTCCAGCAAGGTCAGAAACGGCTCGTCCATCACCGGGCGATCGAACCAGAGATGCACGCCGGTAATGGACGCGAATTGGATCTGGTCGAGGTGCGAAAGCTCGGGAGCGGCGCCCTTGATTTCCTCGGGCAGCAGCGCGCTGAGAGCGTCCTGCGGCAAGGCCAGGATGTACGCGTCGCCGGAGACCTCGCGGTCGTCGTCGAACCGGACCCCGGCGAGCGCACCGTCCGAAAATCGCAGGGCGCGAACCGCGGAACGAAAGAGGACTTCCCCGCCCCGTTTTTCAATCGCGGCGCGGCAGCCTTCGTACAGGTCGCCGAGGGCGACGCACGGCACGCCCATGCGATAGCCTCGGCGGTTGGAAAGAACGGCTTTCCAAAAGACCATCAGGCCGTAGCGCGCGTCCATGCGGTCGAGTTCCTCGGAGAGGGCGCTCACGAGCACGGCTCGCCAGAAGCGCTGGATGGCGGCGGGAGTTTGATTCTTGCGGCGCAGCCACTCGAGCATGGAGATGCCGCCGGGCTCGTCGAGTTCGGGGGGATGGCCGTGGGTCTTGAGAATGGCGTACATGGCGCGGGCGATGGCGAGCTTGTCGCGCAGGCCTAACGGAGAAAACGTCAAAAAGGAACCGGTCAGGTGAAACGGCGCGGGGAGAATGCCGGCATGCAAGCTTCTGGAACGCCCCTGGGGGTCCAGCAGGCGGAGGCGATCGAAGAAGCGGATTTTGTCGCGCGCGCCCACGCGGGCGTAAAAATCCTCGAGGTTGGTGCAACAGCCGAAGGTGACGTGCTGGCAATTGTCCACGTGCTCGCCGTCGGGAAGGACGTAGGAAGCCGCGCGGCCGCCGAGAAAAGGGCGTTTTTCAAAGAGGCGAACCCGCCAGCCGGAATCAGCCAGCGCGACGCCGGCCGCCAGACCCGCCAGCCCGCCGCCGATGACGATCACGCTTTTCGATGACATTCTCTTCCGTCAGCCGTCCGAATCTCGCCATCCCGGCGAGGTAAAGCTTCTCCGTCTTCGGTAAACTGAGGCGCTCTCCGAAGACCGCAAAGTCAGTCGCTTCGATGCGCGCGAGCAAAGCGCTGTAGGTGCGAACGAGGAGCCAGAGGGCGCCGCGGCTGTCCGCATCCACCAGGGAAAGGAGCGCTGCGCCTTCTTCGTAGCATTCCCAGGCGCGCGCGGCTTCGAATCGAAGGAGTTCGCGCACGCCGAGGGTAGCCTCCCCGCGCCCCAGGTCCTCCGGAGCGACGCCGTAGCGGGCCAAGTCTTCCGCAGGCAGATAGATGCGGCCGAGGCGGAAATCGTCGCGAACGTCGCGAAGGATGTTGGTCAACTGAAAAGCAAGGCCGAGTTTTTCGGCGAGGTCGAGAGCGCGCGGCTCGCGGAACCCGAAGATGTGGGTGCACGTGAGGCCCACGGTGCCGGCGACGCGATAGCAGTATTCCCGCAGGCGCTCGAAGGTGGGGTAAGACTGCTCGGTCAGGTCCATTTCGGCGCCGGAGATCAAGTCGTGAAGATAGCGCGCGGGCATGTGAAAACGGCGCACGGTGTCCGCCAGGGCGGGCAAAGCGAGGTGCTCCACCGCCGCACCGTTGGTGAGCGCCCGGTCGAGCATGGCGCGCCATTGCGCCAGGCTCCTTTGCTTGGCGGCCAAGTCTCGGCCCTGGTCGGCGACGTCGTCCACCAGGCGCATGAAGGCGTAGAGCGCCATGATGCCGTCGCGCTTGTGCCGCGGAAGGAGATGGAAGGCGTAATAGAAGTTGCTGTTGGAAGCGCGGGCCAGGCGATGGCACTCGCGGTAAGAATCTTCGACTGTCCTTGCGGAGGCGGACGACGGTTCAGCAGGAGCCTGCGGCGGGCCGGAGGAGAAAAGCCGCGTCACCAGGGCACGCCCGAGAAGCCGTGCCTGCTGGGCGCGGCTGATGGCGGGGCGATGGTGCAGCGTGTCGTATCCCATCGCCTCGATGGAATCAAGCACCGCCATTCCGCCGCGGGTGAACATATCGATGTCCACCCGAAGGCGCGCCTCCACCCGCTGCGCTAGGAGCGCTCCTTCTGCAAAGAGGACGCGGGTGCGGGCGATGAGTTCCTTCATCAAACGGACGTAGCGCTCGTCGAAGACGCGCGAGACGATTTCCGCTTCCGCGATTCCCTGAGCACGCGCGAGGTCAAGCGGAATGTAGATGCGCCCCTTGTCGAGGTCGCGGGAGACGTCCTGCCAGAAATTGGCGAGCTGAAGCGCGGTGCACGTGGCGTCGGAGAGTCGCTGGCGCTCGGGGTCGCGATACCCGCAGAGGTAGAGGACCAGGCGGCCGACGGGGTCGGCGGAATACCGGCAATAGCCGATCATGTCGTCCCAGGTGTCGTAGCGCTTGACGGCCTGGTCCTGGCGGAAAGCGCGAAGGAGATCGGCGAAAGGCTCGCGGGGAATGTCTTTTGCCAGAATCGTCTCCCGAAGGGCGACGAACACGGGATGCGAAGGCGTGCCGGCGTAGCATGCATCGAGTTCACGCTCCCACCAGTCAAGCAATTCGAGGGCGCGCGAAGCATCGGGGATCTCGTCGCCCAAATCATCGGCCCAGCGGCAATAGGCGTAGAGGTTATAGAAGTGCTGGTGGAGGTCGGGCGGCAGGAGCCAGGAGACCACGTTGAAGTTCTCGTAATGATGCGTCGCGAGCCGGCGGGTATAGCGCTGCGCATCGTTCACCGAACATCCGGCGGGCGGAGCATTCGACGCAATTTCGAGTTCACCGGGGCGCAGCACAGTTTCCTGCCTCACGCAACTGGAAAGGACGCGGAAAGCCCTGACGTCACGGACGGACGGCGAGCTTGATTTCGCCTCCGCGGGATTTCATCTTCTGGAAAGCCTGCGGCAAGTCCTCGAGGCGGATTTCCTCGGCAACGAAGTCGCGCGCGAGGATGTCGCCGCGGCGAATGGCTTCCAGAGCCTCGCGAATAAAGCGAGGCGTATGGTGGAAGGGCGAAATCAGCTTGATTTCGGAATAGTGGATGAAAGCCGGTTCGACTTCGACCATCGCGCCGCTGGGAAGGCCGCTGAAAAGATTGACCACGCCGCCGCGGCGGACCATTTGCAGGGCCCAGTGCCAGGTGGTGGCGTTGCCGGCGGCTTCGACGACGGCGTCCGCGCCGCGGTCGTTCTCCGTGAGGCGGCGGACGGCGGCGACGGGATCAGGAACCTGGACGGAATTGATGCACTCGGCGGCGCCGGCCTTGCGCGCGGCTTCCAGGCGAATCTCACGGCGCGCCACGGCGATGACTCGGCAGCCACGGCGCGAAAGCATGCGAATGAATTTCAAGCCGATCGGCCCGCAGCCGATGACCGCCACGGTGTCCTCGGCGCGGGGGTCCATTTCGTGGATGCCGCGCAGCACACAACCAAGCGGTTCGACCAGCGCGGCGTCCTCGTCAGTGACGTTCTCCGGAACCTCCAGCATGTTTTCGCGGACGATGCGTCCGGGAATGCGCATGAACTCGGCGTACGCACCATTGTTGAAGAGCAGGTCTTCACAGAGGTTCTCCTGGCCCTTGCGGCACTGGTAGCAGCGCAGGCAGGGCGCCGAGTTGGCGGCCACGACGCGCATTCCGGCGCGCCAGCGGTGGTCGACGTCCCGGCCAATCTTGACGATTTCACCGACGACTTCGTGCCCGAAGACGGACGGCGGCTGAATCATGCGGGCGTGGTAGCCGCGCTTCCAGACTTTCAGGTCCGTGCCGTCGGTGAGTGCGATGCGCACGCGGAGAAGAACTTCATCGGCGGCGATGGACGGGACGGCAATCTCCTCGATACGCAGGTCCTCGCTGCCGTACAGGACCGCCGCGGTCATGCGCGCGGGCAAACGAATCAAAGCGGCCGCGGCGGATTTCGCCGCCTGAGCCGCTTCCGCGAGTTTCTTTGCCGTGGTGCTCATGCGTGCTCAATCAGAATCTTCAGCGACTGGGCCGTCGGATGCGCCGCCAGTTCCAGACCTTGCTGGATGCGGTCCAGGGGGAAGCGGTGGGTCACAAGCGCCATCACCGGCAATTTTCCGGACAGCACCAACTCCGCGGCTGAATCCTGAATATCCGCCGCCGCGCTGTAGCTCCCCAGGATTTCCTTCTCCTCGATTCCGACGGCTGCCGCCGGAAACGTAATCCGCGTCACCGGGTCGTTGGCCGCGAAGAGAAGAACCCGTCCACCAGGACGCGCCGCCGCCAGGGCTTCCGCGGCAATCTCGGGATGCGGAACCGCCACCAGCACCGCGTCCGCGCCCCGGCCCTGGGTTCTGGCCCGAATCTCCTGTAGAAGCTTACCACCGCTGGGGTCAAAAGCTTCAGCGGCGCCAAGTTGCACACTCTTTTCGCGGCGCTCCTTCATGGGATCACTCGTGTAGATGGTTGCGCCTTCAAGGCAGCTGACCAGGAGAAGGAGCAAGCCCACCGGGCCGCAGCCGATGACGAGAACGGTTTCACCGGCGGCAACGCGCGCTTTCTGAACGGCCTTGACGATGGTGTTGACCGGCTCGATGAAGGTGGCTTGCTCGAAGCTGACGCTGCCCGGAAGGGCGACGATGCCGCCTCGGGTGACCCAGGGCATGGCTTTCACGTACTCCGCAAACCCGCCGCCGTTGGGCGTGAAGCCCGCGGTGAGGCCCGTGGTCTTGTACTGCGGGCACTGCGAGAAGAGCCGAAGCTTGCAGTAGAAGCATTCGCCGCAAGGGATATGGTGGAAGCTCATGACGCGGTCGCCGGGCTTCCACCTGGCGACGCCCTTGCCGGCGGCCACAACGGTGCCGGCGACCTCGTGGCCGAGAATCTGCGGCGGCTCGACGTAGGCGTGGAAGATTTTCTTGATGTCGGTGCCGCAGACGCCGCAGCAGGCCACCTTGATGAGAACTTCGCCGTCGCCGACCTCAGGGACGGGAACTTCCTCGACGCGGACGATTCCCTTGCCCCGATAAACGCCGGCGCGCATGGTCTTGGGAACGCGCGCGAGGGCCATCCTGGCGTCCAGAGCTGTTTCCACGTGGCTCACGTGGCCGCAACCTCGTACAACGACTCTGACGCGTTGTCCAGCGGGCGGGCTGCCACTGCAGGAACGAACGAGTCCAGGAACTCGGCAAGATGCTCGGCGGCCCGCTTGCTCTGGCGGCCGAAGCGAACCAGCGCCGGGAGGCGAGCCGGGCGGCGCAGAAGTTGGCCGGCGAGCGCCGCAAAGCTGACGGCGCCCCGCGAATTGGAGACCCGGTCGAAATCGAGGGGCAAATCCTGCGCGGAGGTGTCGCTGACCGCTCGGACAACGACCGTCGGA
>DASPOW010000377.1:0-3551 GCA_035625855.1 Candidatus Methylomirabilota bacterium
ATTGGGACCTTACGTCGGCGGACGAGGTGCGTCTTGTCGAGAGCAACCCGCTCCGCGCGATTCTGCGCGTGAGGAAGCATTTCCGGAACTCCACGTTCGTCCAGGAGATTGCGCTCACCGCCGGCGGTCCGCGGGTGGACGTCCGAGTAACAGCCGACTGGCACGAAAAGCACATCCTGCTGAAGGTCGCGTTTCCGCTGAGCGCTCACAACGACAAAGCCACGTTCGAGATCCCCTACGGGTCCATCGAGCGCCCAACGACTCGCAACACGCCCGCCGAACAGGCCAAGTTTGAAGTCGCCGCGCTCCATTGGGCCGACATTTCAGACGCGAAGCGCGGATTCAGCCTTTTGAACGACTGCAAGTACGGCTACGACGCGAAGGGCAACGTGCTTCGGCTTTCCCTACTCCGGTCTCCCGAGTGGCCCGACCCACACGCGGACGAGGGGCTTCATGAATTCACGTATTCCCTTTATTCCCATCCCGGCAACTGGCGAGAGGCGCTCACGGTGCGGCGGGGTTACGAGCTCAACGAAAGGCTGGTTGCGTTTCAGACTCGTCCTCACGCTGGCTTCCCTGCCGAAGGCTTTTCCGTCCTGCCGGCCCTGCCGGACGACGTTGTCGTGACAGCTTTCAAAGTTGCCGAGGACGGCGACGGCAGCCTGATTCTTCGCTTTTACGAATCTGCGGGCCGCCCCGCGGAGTTTCGGATTCCACTCGTTAAGAACTGGACGTCCGCTCGCGAAGCCGACCTCATCGAGCGCCCACTCGAAGGGTCCGCGCCCCAAATCCGGGCCGTCACGGTTCACATGACGCCTTACGAGATCAAGACCCTGCGCATCGAGACATCCGCGCCGAAAAGCGACAACCGATGACATTCACTCCCGCGCTCTTGCGGGCCACCGTCGCGGGGGCCCTGGGTGGACTGCTCTTTGGATTTGACACGGCCGTGGTTTCAGGAACGACCGAGGCGCTCCGGGCCCAGTACGTGCTCACGCCGGAGGCCCTCGGCACGACCGTTTCGATTGCATTGTGGGGCGCCGTGGTAGGCGCCATGGCGGCCGGAATCCCGGGCCAGAAATACGGTGGCCGCGACACCTTGCGGGTCCTCGCCGTCTTCTACGTACTTTCCGCGCTCGGCTCCGCCTTCGCCTGGAGCTGGATCACCCTGCTCTTCGCGCGCTTTCTCGGGGGCCTGGCCATCGGAGGCTCCTCCGTCCTGGCCCCGGTCTACATTTCCGAACTTGCCCCGCCACTATGGCGCGGGCGGTTGGTCGGTCTTTTCCAAATCAACATCGTCGTCGGCATCCTGCTGGCCTATCTGTCCAACTACGGCATCGCGCGGCTGAACCTCGGAGGCACTCAATGGCGCTGGCAGTTCGGCGTCGCCACGATTCCCGCGCTGCTCTTCCTCGGGTTTCTCTTCGCGATTCCGCATTCGGCGCGCTGGCTTGCGACGCAGAACCGCAGCGCCGAGGCGCGAGAGGTCCTGCAGCTCGTCGGCTCCGGGGACCCGGAACGCGAACTGCGGGAAATCCTCGATTCCCTCCGCTTGGAACAGCAAGCGGTCTCGGAGCCGCTGCTTGCCGGCAAGTACGGCCGGCTTATTTTCCTGGCCGTTGCCACCGGAATGTTCAATCAGCTTTCGGGGATCAACGCGATTCTGTACTACCTCAACGACATCTTCGCGGCCGCAGGGTATAGCGGCCTCTCCGCCAGCCTCCAGGCGGTCGCCATCGGCGCCATGAACCTCGTCGCCACCCTGCTGGCCATGTCGGTCATCGACAAGTTCGGGCGAAGGACGCTGCTCCTTACCGGCGCGGTCGGCATGGCTGTCTGCCTGGGCAGTGTCTCGGCTGTTTTCTACGCCAACCGGCACCTTGCCTACCTGCTCTGGCTGCTGGTGGCCTACATCGCCTGCTTCGCGATCTCCCAGGGCGCGGTGATTTGGGTTTACTTGAGCGAAATATTCCCCACGCGCGTGCGGGCCAAGGGCCAGAGCCTTGGCAGCTCAACGCACTGGATCATGAACGCGCTCATTTCCGCGACGTTCCCGGTCCTCGCCAAGTCGTCGCGTGCGCTGCCTTTTGCGTTCTTTTCGTTGATGATGGTCCTGCAGTTCTTCGTCGTACTGCGGTTCTTTCCGGAGACCAAGGGCGTCTCCCTCGAAGAACTCCAGAAGCGCCTCGGGATTGAACAAGCCTAACGCTTGCAGCGCATCGCTGCGCCGATGCCCGCCGGCTAGCTTACCGAGCCGCCGCGGTCACGTGTTCCCTGCTGCGCCTCCTCAGGGTCTTCACCGGTAATCAGTCGTGCGCCCCGGTTGAACGTCAGATACTCGAAACCCCACTGGATAAACACGAGCAACCGATTCTGAAACTCGACGATGTACATCAAATGGATGAAGAGCCACACGAGCCACGCGGGCAGGCCCGAAATGTGCAGGCCGAAAATATTCGCGACTGCCGCTGCGCGTCCGATCACCGCCAGATCGCCTTTGTCGCGGTAGCGGAACGCCGCGGCCTGGTCGCCACCCTGAAGACGGGCCCGAATGGCTTTGGCTACGTAGGTGCCTTCCTGCATCGCAACGGGCGCCACGCCCGGCAGCGGACGCCCGCTTTCTCCCATGACTAATGCCAAGTCTCCGATCACGAAGATCTCAGGGCACTTCGCGATCGTCAAATCTGTATTGACCTTGATCCGCCCACCCCGGTCCGTTTCCGCCCCGGTGCGCTGCGCGAGCTTTCTGCCGAAGCCTGTCGCCTGTACGCCGCCAGCCCACAAGACCGTCTTCGCGGAAATCCGCGACTCCTCTTCGCCGCGCTTGTAGGTCACCCCGTCGGCGTCCATGCTCGTCACCTGCACACCTTTCACAACTTCGACGCCGAGCTTCGTTAGCAGCTTTTCGGCCTTGGCCGAGAGATCCTCCGGATAGGCCGCCAGGACCCGCGGCCCGCCTTCCAATAAAAGAATCTTCGCTTCTTGCGGCCGGATTCGGCGAAAATCGCGCCTGAGCGTATGCCTGGCAATCTCCGCCAGCGCGCCGGCCAGTTCAAGGCCTGTCGCGCCGGCCCCCACGATGACAAACGTGAGCCAGCCCCGCGTTTCGTCTTCCGTCCGTGCGCGTTCGGCGTATTCGAACGCGCGGAAGAGCCGCTGCCGGATCGCCGTCGCGTCCTCCACGGTCTTCAGGCTCGGGCCCCATTGGCGCCAGTCGTCGTGCCCGTAATACGACGGCCTCGACCCGGTTGCCACAACCAGAAAGTCATAGGGGATCTCCGCGCCGTCGCGGAGCATGACGTGCCGGCCGGCGGGATCTAAATCCACCGCTTCGCCCAGAAGCACTTCGATATTATTCTGTCGGTTGAGCACGCTGCGCAGGGGCGCGGCGATTTCGCCCGGCGACAGCGAGCCCGTAGCCACCTGGTAAAGGAGAGGTTGGAACAGGTGAAAATTCCTCCGGTCCAGCAGAGTAATCTTCGCCGCCGCGCGCTTCAAAGCCCGAGCCGCGTTCAGCCCGCCGAACCCGCCTCCCAGGATCACTACGCGGC
>DASPOW010000378.1:0-7146 GCA_035625855.1 Candidatus Methylomirabilota bacterium
CAAAATTGGAATTGGAGGAAATTTGGAGCAGGCGCTGAGCGGCAAACTGGCGGAGATTGTTTTGCCGGATGCGGAGGGGCGGGAGGTGCGGCTGGGATCGCTTTGGGCGAGCCAGCCGGCCGTGGTGGTTTTTCTGCGGCACTACGGCTGAATCTTCTGCCGGGAACACGCTGCGCAGTTGCGCGAGCACGAACGAGATTTTCAAGCAAAGGGAGCTGCTCTGGCGGCAATCGGACTGGGCGACCGCTACTATGCGCGGGTCTTCCGTGAAGACACGGGGATCACATTTCCGCTGCTGGTTGACGAGGAGCGGAAGGCGTACAAAGCCGCGGAGTTGCGCTCGGCGAATCTGCTGCACCTGCTGCGCAGCGACAACGCGGCGGCGCGAAAGCGGGCGCGCGCGGCGGGGCACCGGCAGCACAAGCTGGGGCAAAACCCGTTGCAACTCGGGGGAAGTTTTGTGTTCGGACCGGGAAACGTGGACCGGTTCGGCCACGTGAGCAAGACTTTTGGCGACAACGCCACGCCGGAGCAATTGCTCGCGGCGATTCCGTGATGCGCCGGGATCAGGCGGCGAAAATCGAGCGGCCCGGAAAGCGGGCGGCGGAGCCAAGCTGCTCTTCAATGCGGAGCAACTGGTTGTACTTGGCGACGCGGTCGGTGCGCGACGCCGACCCGGTCTTGATTTGGCCGGCGGCCGTGGCGACGGCCAGGTCAGCGATGAAGGTGTCCTCGGTTTCTCCGCTGCGGTGCGAAATGATGGAGTGGTAGCCCGCCTTGCGAGCCATTTCGATGGCGTCAATGGTCTCCGTGACGGTGCCGATCTGATTGAGCTTGATGAGAATTGAGTTGGCGATGCCTTCGCGGATACCGCGGGCGAAGATTTCGGTATTTGTCACGAAAATGTCGTCGCCGACGAGTTGGATGCGCCTGGAGCCCGGATTCGCCTTGCCCAGACGATTGGTGAGAGTTTTCCAACCCGTCCAGTCGTCCTCCGCCATCCCGTCTTCGATGGACACAATCGGATACCTGCCAGCCCAGCGCGCCCAGTAGGCCGCCATCTCCTCGGACGAGTGGGCTGATTTGTCGGACTTCCTGAAAACGTACTTGCCGGAAGCTTTTTCGTAGAACTCGCTGGCGGCGGGGTCGAGGGCGATAGCCACCTGGTCGCCGGGCTTGTATCCCGCGGCCCCGATGGCCTCAAGAACGATCTGTATCGCCTCTTCGTTGGACTTGCAATTGGGAGCGAAGCCGCCTTCGTCGCCGACGGAAGTCGAGTAGCCGCGCTTCTTGAGCGCCGCCTTCAGCGCGTGAAAAACCTCGACGCCCCAGCGCAGAGCTTCGCTGAAGCTCGGCGCGCCGACGGGCATGGCCATGAATTCCTGGAAGTCCACGGAGTTGTCGGCGTGAGCGCCTCCGTTGAGGATGTTCATCATCGGCACGGGCAGGAGATTCGCTGAGGCATCGGAGGAGTAGCGCGCCAGGTATTTGTACAGCGGCAGGCTGAAAGCGGCAGAGGCAGCGCGAGCGGCGGCCATGGAAACGGCGAGGACAGCGTTGGCGCCTAACCGGCCCTTGTTGGGCGTGCCGTCGAAAACGACCATGCGGTTGTCCAAAGCGCGTTGGTCGGCGGCGTCGGCTCCCGCGACGGCGGCCGCGATTTCCCCGTTGACGTTAGCCACGGCCTTCAGGACGCCCTTGCCGAGGTAGCGGGATTTGTCACCATCGCGAAGCTCGAGCGCTTCGTGCTCGCCGGTCGAGGCGCCGGAGGGAACAATCGCGCGGCCAAACGCGCCCCCGTCGAGAACGACTTCGGCTTCGACCGTGGGATTGCCGCGGGAATCGAGGACCTGGCGCGCGTGAACGGCGGAAATGCGGGTAGACATAGTAATTTCTCCGAACAGGCAGACGCGATTTTACAGGAAGTGACGGGAGTTCAGGAGCCTGGAAAACGAGCGAATGCGCGTCTAAAACGTTTCCGGCTCTTCAATGAGCGACTCGTGGCGAACGACGACCACGATGCCGGAATCGGAGATGTGAAAGCGGCGGCGGTCGGCCTCTGGATCGAAGCCGATTTCGGTATGTTCGGGAAGGGTCACGTGGCGGTCGATAATGGCGCGCCGGATGCGTGAGTGACGCCCGATGACCACGTGGTTGTAGATAATCGAATTGGAGACTTCGCTGTAGCTGTTGACACGCACGTCGTAGCCGACTACCGATCGGTTGACTCGTCCTCCGGAAACGATCGAGCCGCCGGCGATGATGGAATCGAGCGCGACGCCCATGCGTTCCGGGTCGGCGAAGACAAACTTGGGCGGGGGGTACTGCTGCTGCCAGGTGCGGATGGGCCACACTTTGTCGTAGAGGTTGAAGACCGGGGAGACGGACACCAGGTCCATGTTCGCTTCGTAATAGGCCTCGATGGTGCCGACGTCGCGCCAGTACTGCTCTCCCGGGCGGTTTTCGTCTTCGAAGTTGTAGGCGAACACGCGATGCTTCTGAATAATGCGCGGGAGAATGTCCTTGCCGAAATCGTGGCTGGACTTGGGGTCTTCGGCGTCGGCCAGGAGGATGGGGATGAGCAGCTGCGTGTTGAAGACGTACACGCCCATGGAGCCGTTGCATTTCCCGGGATGGAGCGGAGAAGGCTTGGGCTGCTCCGGCTTTTCCTCGAAGCCGGTGATGCGCCAGTGCTGGTCGGTTTCGATGACGCCGAAGCGCCGCGCGGCCTCTTCACTGGGGACG
This sequence comes from Candidatus Methylomirabilota bacterium, assembly GCA_035625855.1. GTDB lineage: Bacteria > Acidobacteriota > Terriglobia > Acidiferrales > UBA7541 > Acidiferrum. Next base: position 2,746 of record DASPOW010000378.1, read on the forward strand.
AGGATGGTGGCGACAGTGACGTCCGCGCCCGCTTCGACATGCTGGTCAAGCATCTTGCGGTAGTTCATCTTGTAGATGTGATCGCCGGAGAGGATGAGGACGTGCTTGGAGCGCTCGCTGCCGATGGAGTAGATGTTCTGGTAGACAGCGTCCGCCGTGCCCTGGTACCACTGCTGCGAAACGCGCATCTGCGGCGTGAGAATCTCGAAATAGTCGCCCAGCCCCGCTATGGGAGACCAGCCTCGGCGGATGTGGCGGTTGAGACTGAGGGCCTTGTACTGGGTGAGGATGAAAACGCGGCGGAGATCGCTGTTGAGGCAGTTGGAAAGGGTCACATCCACGATGCGGTAGACGCCGCCGAAGGGAACCGCGGGCTTGGCGCGATCGCGGGTAAGCGGCCACAGGCGCTCGCCCTGGCCTCCGGCCAGCAGGACACCGATAACGTCGCGCATATCGGTCACGGCCGGCCCTCCCAGGGCGCCCATCGCGCGGGGAGTTCATTCTACCAGCAGGCAGCGGAGGCGAGAAATCCGCATCCGGCGGGACCGCGGCAGGCCGGCAAGGGGGTCCGCCGGCGGAGGTCCCGCGCGCCTGTTTGAGAGACAGTTAATTGCCATGTGCTAACAACGTCCGGGAGGGCCGGGGCGCTTCGGAGCAAAGACCGCTTGACTTCTCTGGGCTCGATTGATTAGAAGGAGCCATCAGCCTCATGCGATAATGGGCGGATGCGGTGGTGGTGACGTAGTCCGCCGTCGCTAGTGCGAGGAAGCCAATCCGGAACGGATTGGGGGTGAGCCAGAGTGGCAGAAGTCATTATCCAGGAGAGCGAATCCCTGGAGAACGCCCTGCGGCGCTTCAAGCGCAAGGTGCAGCAGGAAGACATCATCAAGGAAATCAAGAAGCACAGCTTCTACATGAAGCCCGGGGAGAGGCGCCGGGCCAAGGAAGCACTTTCGCGGAAGCGGCTGCGCAAGAAGCAGCGGCGCGAGATGGATTAATCCTCTCGCGCCGGTGGTGTTCGGCGCAACGCTCTCGCGATGTAGGCCCCATAGGCAGAGATCGTTGAAGTGGTTTAGCAGCTTCGTGTTCCTCAGGCCAAGGGATCCGCGCCCGGCGTCCCCGGTCCACCGGTTTTCCCTCTCCGTCTGTGAGCGCGCACGAAGTGTGCCTGTTCCCTGCCAGGTCCGGGGAAAGGGAGCGGCCCATGGAATACCACGATAAGGTGCTGAAGTGCTCAGACTGCGGCGCGGAGTTCGTCTTCACCGCCGGCGAGCAGATGTTTTTCGCCGACAAGGGCTTCAAGAACGAGCCCAAGCGCTGTAAAGGCTGCAAGGCGAAACGCGCGGAGCAGGCAGGAGGAGGTTCGGCTCCTGCGCGGACAGAGACGAAGACGAACTGCTCGCAGTGCGGGAAAGAGACGACGGTGCCATTCCGGCCGACGCAGGGGAGGCCGGTCTTTTGCCGCGAGTGCTTCCAGCAGCGCAGGGCGATGGGAGCTCCGACAGGTTAAGCAGCTCTTCGGCGAGCATCTTGTTGGGCCGGGGCGCGGTCCAACATTCCGCCGGCTCGATCCTGTAGAATGTGCGTGATGCGTCCGCTCCTCATCTCCGGCCGGCGATGCGCACCGGCGTGGGCCGGAGTCGCCTTCCTGGCGATGAGCCTTCCCCTTGTGGCGCAGGCTCCCTCCGGACCGCGGCAAGACTATTTCATCAAGGCGGTGTGCGAGTCTGCGGACCGCATTGTCACGTTGCGGTTTGGCCCGGACGGCGCGCGCATCGAGAGAACAACGGAAACGCGGCTGCTGCAAAGCGATATCAGCGGGCCGCATGGCATCGTCTTTTCACCGGACCGCAAGAGCTTCTACGTTTCGATGGGCCACGGCCGGCCCTACGGCTCCGCCGTTAAGTACGAAGCCGAAGGGGACCGCGCGCTGGGCCAGGTGCAACTGGGGATGTTTCCCGCAACGAGCGATGTTTCTCCCGACGGCAATTTTCTTTATGTGGTCAACTTCAATCTCCACGGAGATCCGGTGCCAAGCAGCGTTTCGGTGGTGGATACGACTGTAATGCTGGAATTGGCGCGGATTCCGACGTGCGTCATGCCCCACGGTTCGCGCGTGGCGCGGGACGGCACGCGGCAGTATTCCGGCTGCATGATGGACGACCTGCTCGTGGAAATTGACGCGCAGCGAATGAAGGTGGCGCGGTCCTTCCGGCTCGGCAAGGGACACGAACAGGGATACTCCGGATTGCCTCCGGCCGGGGGCGATCACACGGGACACCCAGCAGGGAGCCACGACGCGCCGATGAACATGAGCTCGGCGACGTGCCAGCCGACCTGGGCGCAGCCATCCGTCGACGGCAGGCACGTCTACGTGGCCTGCAACAAGTCGGATGAGATTGTGGACATTGACGCGGAGAAATGGGCTGTGTCGCGCAGAATCCCCGCAGGGACGGGCGTCTACAACCTCGCGGTGAGCCCGGACGGAAAGCTGCTCGTCGCGACAAACAAGCGGGGCGCTTCGGTTTCGCTGTTCGACCTCGCGACAGGCACCGAACTGGCGAAGCTGCCCACGAAGCGCAAGGTCGTTCACGGAGTGGCGGTGTCGCCGGACAGCCGCTACGCTTTCGTCACAGTCGAGGGAATCGGCTCCGAGCCCGGCACGATTGAAGTGATTGACCTGGGCAATCGCACCACGGTTGCCGAGGTGGACACGCCGCCGCAAGCCGCAGGCATCGACTTCTGGAAGATTGAGCCTTTGCGCTGAAGGACCGCGCCGTGCGTCGGTATCAATCCGGAGTTTCGGTCGTCGCGGTGTACGGCCGGAGCTTTCCCAGCTTCACGATCCAGATCCCACTGTGTACGTCGTTCACGTAGATCAAACCTTTGTGCGGGAAAGCACCCCAGGCAAACGGCAGATTGGGACGGTACCCTTCGGGGTCTCCGGTCGCGATGCGGGCGATCTCGCGGCCCTGGTTATACAGCTCGCCGCGCAACTCGCCCGAAACATCCACGACGCGCCCTCCGCCGCTGTAGTAGCCCATGTACATGACATCGTCAAAGACCCAGATGTTGTGGGCGCCGGCCTCAGGGACGCTGTAGGTCGCTACCTCGCGCGGGTGGAGGATGTCGCTCACGTCCACGACGTGGGCAATGCCGCGCACCGCCACGCGGCTGCGGCTGGCAAGATTGAACATTGCCGGAAAGACCTCGTCGCCGAGGAAGACATAGTTCTTGTAGCGGTAGACAGCGTGCGTTCCGGCCAGCCAGCCCGGCCCGTACAGCTCATCGAAATTGAACTTGCACTGAGAAACGAGCCGGGGGTGCTCCGGGCTGCCGCCCTTCACGCCGTTGCCGACATCGAGGACGATCAAGCCGTCCCGCCAGTACGCCAGGTAGGCGAGTCCGTCCACAATCTGCAGGTCGTGCAGGAACCGCCCGGCGATTTCGGCGCCCTCCGGCGTGCTGATATTCATGTGTCCGCTTTCGGTTTCCCAGCGCGCGACTTCCTTCGGGTTCTTCACGTCCGCGAAATCAATCACGCGCATCGAGCCGCTGGCGTCGTCGGTCAAATAGACATAGTGGGAATTGATGTAGGCGCTGTGCACGCCTCCAGTGACGGTCGCGGTGTATTCGGAGATCACTTTCGGATGCATCGGGTCCGAGGTATCCAGAAACACGATGCCGTTCTTACGGCTCGAGGCTCCTTCGCGAGTGATTACGCCGATCTTACCGTCCGGCGTGGTGCTCACATCGTTTACGAGGCGCGCGTCCACTTTCAATACTTCGCCTGGCTGCGGGTGGGCCGGATCGGAAATGTCATAGGGATAGACCTTGTCGCTGATCGACGACAGGTAAGCGTAGTGGTCCCAGATCCACTCTTCCGCGAACTGCACCTCTTTGTCCTTCTCCTTCTCTTTCGGGAAGATATGGCCCACGACCTCGACGCTACGCGTGATCGCACGCGGGGTTACGGTGATTCCGGCTGCGGCGACATGCGGACCGGCCGCAGCGCGGACGGTATACGTGCCCGGCTTTTCCGCGACGAAACCGCCGTCCGGCCAGACCTGTGCTCCATCGCCCTCCACCGACCATTCCACCTGGGCGGGCACGCTGGCGCCGCTTGCATTTTTCGGCTGCGCATGAAAGTGCACGACATCGCCTGTCCGCGCGCTGGTTGTTTCGGGATCAATCGAGAATCGAGCAACCGTATCCGCAGCGACAACGACCGGCACTTCCGAAGAAGCATCCTGCGCGCTCACGCGTATGACCGCGCGCCCCGGCTTCGCCGCCCGCACCAAGCCTGCGGCGTCCACCGTGGCCACTGCCGGGTCCGCGGACTTCCAGGAAAGCGAAACGTCCGTGCGCGGCTCTCCGCGCGCGTTTCTCGGGACTGCTGCA
>DASPOW010000379.1:0-2694 GCA_035625855.1 Candidatus Methylomirabilota bacterium
AACGGCGACACCCACCTGGGCGGCGACGATGTGGACCAGCGGATCATGGATTGGATGATCGAGGTCTTCAAGCAGGAGGACGGCATTGACGTCAGCAAGGACCGCATGGCCCTGCAACGCCTGAAGGAAGCCGCGGAGAAGGCCAAGATCGAGCTTTCGCAAACGATGGAAACGGAAATCAATCTGCCGTTTCTTTCCGCGGACGCCAGCGGGCCCAAGCACTTCCAGAAGAAGCTGACCCGCATCCGGCTGGAGCAGATGATGAACGACCTGCTGGACCGTTCCATGAAGCCGGTGAAGCTGGCGCTCGAGGACGCCAAGATGTCGCCGATGGACATTGATGAAGTCGTGCTGGTCGGCGGCTCGACGCGTATCCCCAAAGTGCAGTCGCTGGTGCGGGACTTCTTCGCCGGCAAGGAACCCCACAAGGGCGTAAACCCCGACGAAGTCGTGGCCGTAGGCGCGGCCATTCAGGGCGCGGTGCTGGCCGGAGAAGTGAAGGACATTCTCCTGCTGGACGTGACTCCGCTGTCGCTGGGCGTCGAGACCCTGGGCGGGATCATGACCGTGCAGATTCCACGCAACACCACGATTCCGACGCGGAAAGTCGAGACGTATTCCACGGCGTCGGACAACCAGCCGTCGGTCGAGATTCACGTTCTGCAGGGCGAGCGCAAGTTCGCCAAGGACAACCGCTCGCTCGGAACGTTCCACCTGGACGGCATTCCGCCGGCTCCGAGAGGCTTGCCCCAGATCGAGGTGACGTTCGACATCGACGCCAATGGCATCCTCAACGTCTCGGCGAAAGACAAGGCCAGCAACAAGGAGCAGAAGATCACCATCACCGCATCGAGCGGCCTTTCCAAGGAAGAAGCCGAGAAGATGCGCGTCGAAGCGGAGTCGCACGTGGAAGACGACCGCCGGCGCCTCGAGGAGGTGGAGTCGCGGAACCGACTGGACGGCATGGTCTATCAGGCCGAAAAGATGATCCGCGAAAACCGCGACAAGCTCGCTGAAGGCGATCTCAAGGCGGTCGAAGCGGCCATCGAGGACGCGAAGAAAGCCATGAACGAGGGCGGAACGGCCCGGCTGCGCGGCGCGACGGAGAACGTCGAGCGCGCGCTGCACAAGGTTGCCGAAACGCTCTACCGCGCCACGCAAGCGGCTGGCGCGGCGGCGGGCAGCGGCCAGGCCGGCTCGACCGGGTCCAGTTCCGGCGGGGCGCAGCAGGAGACCAAGAAAGAGGGCGAAGTCATCGACGCCGAGTACGTCGACGTCGATGAAAACAAGCGCCCGAACTGAATCGCAAGCCGGGGCGCCTGCCGAGCGCGGGCGCTCCGGCTTTGTGGCATTTGGGAGGGCCGCGTGACGCAAATTGACGGCGTAAAACGCACCGGGCCGCCGCAGGCGGTGCAGAAGTTACGGGAACAGGTTTTTCTGATTCAGGTGCCGATCAACGAAGTGCCCTCGGCGGACTGGAAGCGGCTTTTTTACGACGCGCAGCAGTCACCGCCGCCCGACTTTCCGCCACGCTCGGTGGAAATGATAGGGCTGACGCTGCGCTTCCGCAGCGAAGCGCCGCTCGTTGAGCAGCGAATCGCTTTGGTGGACAAATGGATTGAGCGCGCGAATCAAAAAGAAGCGGCCATGGGCGCTCGCAGCGAGGAACGCCAGAAGCGCCGCGAGGAACTGGGGCGCGAACAATCCGAAATTGCCGAGTGGAACGGCAAGTGGGCCAAGCTGTGACCGGGCGCCGTCGCGTTGGAACGGGCGCAGGCTGAAGACAGGAACTGCTCAATCATGCCGCCAACAACCAAGACCGACTACTACGAGCTGCTGGAGGTCCCGCGCAAGGCGAGCGCGAAGGAGATTCGCACAGCTTTTCGCAAGCTGGCGCGCAAGTACCATCCGGATTTGAACCCAGGTGACAAGGCCGCGGAAGAAAAATTCAAGCAGATCCAGGAAGCCTACGACGTTCTTTCCGATTCCAAGAAGCGCCAGATGTACGACGAGCACGGCTTCTACAGCGATAACTTCGCCCGCGGAGGCGGGCCTTCGGGGCAGGGGCCGGAAGGCGTGCAGTTTGATTTCGGTGGATTTGATTTTGGCGGCGGAGGCGGCACGAGCTTCCGCGACCTCTTCAGCCAGTTCTTCCGCGGCGGACGCGGCCAGGCCGCGGCGCCAGAACACGAGCCGGGCGGCGATCTGGAATACCAGATCGACATCGATTTCTTCGAGGCCGTTCGCGGCGTGGTGAAGAAACTGTCCGTCGTGCGGCTGGACAGCTGCGCAGCTTGCCACGGCACCGGCGCCGTGGGAACTCCACAGACTTGCACGGCATGCAACGGCACGGGTTCTGTGCAGCAATCCGCGGGACGCATGCGATTCAATGTCCCCTGCAGCCGCTGCGGCGGCACCGGCAAGCTGCACACCGCGTGCCGCGCATGTGACGGCGAAGGCCGCGTCCGCCGCACCGAGACCATTGACGTGCGTATTCCCGCCGGTGTCGCCAGCGGCTCCCGGGTGCGCGTTCCCGGCAAAGGCAACGCCGGCACGATGGGTGCTCCGCCGGGCGATTTGTACCTGCGCGTTGAGGTCAAGCCGCACCCGGTTTTCGAGCGTCAGGGCGACGATCTCTACGTGAAAGTGCCGGTGACGGTTGCCGAAGCGACGCTCGGCGCGAAGATCGAGGTT
>DASPOW010000380.1:0-2390 GCA_035625855.1 Candidatus Methylomirabilota bacterium
GGCGGATTATTCGCTGCCGGAGTACGAAGGCCACTTCCGGCACAACGCGCTGTTCATCGGCGGCAACGTGCGGCAGGCGGTGCAGGAGGGGCGGGCGGACTACACGCCGATTTTTCTGAGCGAGATCGAAGGGCTGTTCACCTCGGGGGCGCTTCCGATCGACGTGTGCCTGCTGCAATGCACGCCGCCGGACAACTACGGGTACATGAGCCTGGGGCCGAGCATCGACTTTTCGCACGCGGCGGCGGCGAGCGCGCGGCACGTGATCGTGGAGATCAACGACCAGATGCCGCGGACGCTGGGCGAATCGTTCCTGCACGTGAGCCGGGTGGACGCGTTTATCGAGACCTCGCATCCGCTGGCGGAGTATCCGAAGCACCCGGTTTCGGACGTGCATCGGGCGATTGCGCGGCACGTGGCTCCGCTGATTCCCGACGGGGCAACGATTCAGACGGGGATCGGCGGAATTCCGGAGGCGGTGCTGGGGCTGCTGCACGACCACAAGGACTTGGGGATTCACTCCGAAATGATTCCGGACAGCGCGGTGCCGCTGATGGAGGCGGGAATCATCAACGGCGAGCGCAAGACGATCCATCCGCACAAGATGGTCGCGGGATTCATCCTGGGGACGAAGCGGCTGTTCGACTTCGCGCACAACAACCCGATGTTCGAGCTGCGGCGCACGGCATACGCCAACGACCCGTTCGTGATCGCGCAGAACGACCGGATGGTGGCGCTGAATTCGGCGATCGAGGTGGACCTGACGGGGCAGGTGTGCGCGGATTCGTTGGGCCACATTCCCTACAGCGGGATCGGCGGGCAAGTGGATTTTCTGCGGGGGGCGGCGCGCTCGAAGGGCGGCAAGCCGGTCATCGCACTGCCTTCGACGGCGAAGGGCGGGACGGTGTCGCGGATCGTGCCACGGCTGCAGCCGGGCGCCGGGGTGGTGACCTCGCGCGGCGACGTGCACTACGTGATCACGGAGCACGGCGTGGCTTACCTGCACGGCAAGACGGTGCGCCAGCGGGCCGAGGCGCTGATCGCGATCGCGGATCCGAAGTTCCGGGAGGAACTGGAGCGGGAGGCGGTGGAGGCGCGGATCCTGGGACCGGACCGGACGGTGGTGGCCATCTAGCTCCTTCACCCGCTCGCCCCCAGCCCGTACGAAGATCGCCGCCTCTTTGGCCTCCCGCTTGCACCACTTCCAGGAGAGAGGCAAATCATGGATTTCACTGCGAAAAAACTCCAGGTCAAAGCGGCTGTTGGCGCGATTCTGGCAATCGCGGTGATGGGATTCATCGTGTGGGGCACCCATGTCGCATCCCCGCCAATCATCGCAAAGCAGAAGACCTTTGCGGCGGCGGAATCCCCGCAATGGAAGACCCCTTTCCCGATCATCCCCGCTGTGGAGGCGGTATGCGCTCCAGGATTCCAAACGGCCCGGTCCAATCTTCTTCAACCTGTCACCCATTGGTACAAGAATAAGAATTGGTGGAAGAGGAACGCTCCGATCGTTGGCGGAGCAGGGGGTGGCGCTTTAGTCGGAGGTCTGCTGGGAGGCGGCAAAGGGGCTATCATCGGAGGCGCTGTGGGTGGCGGCGGCGGATACCTGTACAAACGGCACAAACGCCATGAGGAGCACTACCACCACCACCACAATTAACGGTTGGGAGATACGGTAACTCCCGGTTTCCTGCTCTGGCCGCGTCACCTCCGCCGCGCATCCCCACCTCCGGCTATGCGCCCGGGGTCACGCGGTCGCCAGGCTTGAGAGGGACATCTGACGGGAGCACGACTTCCTCTCCCTGTCCGAGGCCGGAGGCGATCTGCACCAGCGTCGGGGTGGAGGCGCCCGTCTTGACGTCGCAGCGGGCGATGACGCCGTCCTTGACGACGTAGACGAAATCGCCGGCGCCATCGTGGTGAACGGCTTCGCGGGGGATGACGAGGGCGTTTTCGGCGACGGCGGTGCGGATCTCGGCATCGACGTTGGTCCCGGGGAGGAGCTCGAGGCCGGGGTTGTTGATGGTGCAGAGGACTTCGCCCACCTGGCGCGTGCCGAGCGGCTGAATGGACGCGGGCTTGCGCTCGACCACGCCTTCCCACTCCTTGCCGGGAAGCGCCTGCCAGCGGATGGTGACGGACTGTCCCACGGCCACGCGGCCGAGCTCGGGCTCGTCGACGTAAACGCGCACGCGGACCCGGGCGAGCTGGCCGACGCTGGCCAGCAGGGCGCCTTCGGTGAGGTAAGAGCCGGGCTGCACGGCGAGGCCGTAGACGGTGCCGGCGATGGGAGCGCGTAGGATGCTGAGCGCCTGGCGCTTGCGTGCCAACGAGAGGGCCGATTCGGCGTCGTGCAGGCGGGCCTTTGCGGCGGAGAGGTCCGGCTT
>DASPOW010000381.1:0-3501 GCA_035625855.1 Candidatus Methylomirabilota bacterium
CTGCGTAAATCCCCTGGATTTGCCGCCGTCGCGGTTCTCACGCTCGCGCTCGGAATCGGCGCGAATTCCGCGATTTTTTCCGTGGTGGATGCTGTCCTTCTCAAGCCCTTGCATTTCGAAAACCCGGCCTCTCTCGCTATCGTCTGGGAAAAACTGCCTCAGTATGGGATCGACCGCAATACGGTCTCGCCCGCGAATTTTCTCGATTGGCAGGAGCAGAGCCATGCCTTCAGCGGCATGGCCGCGTTCGTGGACCAGCCCGTGAATCTCACGGGCGCTGGCTCACCCGAGCAGGTGGATGTCGAGCGGGTTTCGGCAAACTTCTTTTCTGTCTTGGGTGTCGAGCCGGTGATCGGGCGCGGATTCGTCGCGGAAGAGAATCAGCCCGGCAAGAGCAGCGTCGTTGTCCTGAGCCATTCCCTTTGGGAGTCGAAATTCGGCGGCGATCCGGACATCCTCGGCAAATCGATTGAGCTGAGCGGGCAATCGCATGTCGTGGTCGGCGTGACGCGCCCCGACTTCGACTGGTACATCAGCGAGTTTTCCCTCACGCGTCAGGAGCCTCAACTCTGGGTGCCGCTCGAAATCTCCTCCTCCTGGCGCGACCGCTCCAAGCTGGGGCGGTTCCTGCGTGTCGTCGCCCGCTTGAAAACCGGTCTTTCCGTCGGGCAAGCGCAGGCGCAAATGGATGTCATCGCCGCGGACCTGGCCGCGCGTCATCCGGAAAATGACAAAGGATGGGGTGTCGCCCTCGTCCCCTTGCGCGACGAACTTTCGGGCGCCTTTCGCCCCAGGCTGCTGCTTCTTCTCGGCGCGGTCGGTCTGGTTTTGCTCATTGCCTGCGCCAACACTTCAAGCCTGCTCCTTTCCCGCGCAACCGGGCGCAGGCGCGAGATTGCCATCCGCGTCGCCTTGGGCGCCTCGCGAAGCCGTATCGCCCGGCAGTTCCTCACGGAAAGCCTCCTCCTGGGGCTGATCGGCGGAGCCTTGGGAACCCTCTTCGCCATATGGGCCACGGAAGCTTTCATCCGATCCGCCTCGGCGAGCCTGCTCGATTTTGCCGAGGTCGCCGTCAACTGGCGCATCTTCGCTTTCGCCGCAGGCGTCGCTTTGCTTGCCGGATTGCTCGCGGGATTCCTGCCGTCTCTTATGAGCTCGCGCGGCGAAGTGGCTTCGGAGCTTCCGGAAGGTGGCCGCACTTCTTCGGCCGGGCGCAAGAGCCTCCTTGCCAGAAGCATCTTCGTGGTCGCCGAAATCAGCCTCGCCCTGGTGCTGCTCGCCGGCTCGAGCCTCTTGCTTCAGAGTTTGTTCCGGCTGCTGAGCGTGGACGCCGGTTTCCAGGCGTCGCAGCTGCTGACTTTCCAGGTCAGCCTGCCCGAGGCGAAATACAACGACCAGGCGCGCGCCGCGTTCTTCACCGAACTGCTCGGCAGGATCCGCGGCCTTCCCGGCGTAGTCTCCGCGAGCGCCGACGTCAGTCCTCCCTTCAGCGGCGTCGGCGCCGCCACCGATTTTTCGATTGTCGGCGAGCCGCCCCTGCCGCCCGGCGAAGCTCACGGTACGAGCGTGCGCGTCATCCAGCCCGATTATTTTCACACCATGGGCATTCCCCTGCTCAGCGGGCGCAGCTTCAGTGAGCGCGAGTTTGCCCGGCAGTCGAACGTCGTGGTCGTCAACAAAGCCCTCGCGGACAAACACTTCCCCGGCAAGAACCCCGTTGGCCAGAAGATTGTCATTGACATGAAAGACGAGAATCTGCCTGACGAAATCATCGGCGTCGTCGGCGACGTTCACCTCTCGGACCTTGCCAGCGCTCCTTACCCCCTGGCCTACTGGCCGTATCCGGAGCTTCGCTATCTCTCCATGACCGTCGTTGTGCGCACGGCGCCCCCGCCGCTGTCCCTGGTTGGTCCCGTTCGCCGCGTTCTCGCCGAGCTCGACAAAGACCAGTCCATGGCGAAGGTTGCCACCATGGACCAGCTCGTTGGCGATTCTGTAGCGCGGTCGCGGTTCACGACCCTGCTGCTCTCCTGTTTCGCTGCGCTCGCACTCGTGCTTGCCTGCGTTGGGATCTACGGGGTCATGGCTTACTCCGTCGCGCAAAGAACCCAGGAAATCGGGATACGCATGGCTCTCGGCGCAAAACGTTCTGACGTCTTGCGTCTTGTGCTGGGGCAGGGTGCCCGGCTGGCGGCGATCGGCGTCGCCATCGGGATTGTCGCCGCCCTTGCCCTGGCGCGCCTCATGACCACTCTGCTCTACGGCGTCAGTGCCGCTGATCCGCCGACGTTTATCGGCGTGGCCGTCTTGCTGGCCTCCGTAGCCATTCTGGCGTGTTACATCCCCGCGCGGCGCGGCATGCGCGTCGATCCCATCGTCGCCCTGCGGCACCAGTAGCGGAAGCCGCGCGGCGCTCTCGTTACCACGCCTTCTTCGCCGCTCTCGCGGTCCTCGAGCCCCTCGCCTTGTCCCAGCCGCCGAGCCGCAAGGCCATGGCCATGCATGCCCCGCGCAGGCTGTCCGCGAGGGAGCGATCCACGATCGTTCGCGCCACGATCATCCCGCCAATGCACAGCGAAGCGATGGCCTGCGCCCGGACGTGCCGCGGGCGGCGCTTGTCCGCCAGGCTTCGCGCCAGCACGCTGACCATCGCCCGGAAAACCGTCTCAAACGCCCGCCTCGCGCTCACCCCGCTTCGCGCCACGTCGGTCGGCAGCGCCACCATGGGGCACGAATTCTCCACGTCCTCAAAATGCTTCCGCGAGAGGTACGCCCGCACCACCTGCGGGCCCACCTCCGTGGACGACAGGTCCACGTGCACCCCTTCCCAGCAGCTCTTCCAGTTCGGGTCGGTGAAAAAGCACCCCAGGACCTCGGCGTAGAGATCGCTCTTGCTCCGGAAGTAGCTGTAGAAGCCTCCATGCGTCAGTCCCGCGCCAGCCATGATTTCCGCGATGGAAACGCTCTCGAATCCTCGGCGATTGAACAGCCGCCGCGCCGCATCAATGATCCTCTTCTTGACCTCCAGGCGATGGCCGGGCGGATATGGCATGGCATGGCCTCCTGTGTGGGAGCCGAGTATCGCTCATGCGGCCTTCCGCGCAAACCAGAATATTACTTTGAACATATTTTGTTTCCGTGGTTCGATGCGGAGCCTGCGGGGGACTCGCAGAAGTCAAATTATGGAGGTCTCATGGAAAATCAACATCTGCCGGCGGCCACGGTCTGCCGGCTGACTCGCCGCCAGGTCATTTCGGGCGGCGCAATCCTGGGCGGCTTCGCGCTCACGGCGCGCCCTGGGTGGGGCCGCACTACGGAGGAGATTTCGCGTGACGCGGAAGCCATCCACCAGGAGCCGGTCTTCAAGGCTGCTCGCGCCCGCGTCTACGCAGCCCTCACCGATGCCGCGCAGTTCAACAAAGTCGTTCTCCTCAGCGCGGCTATGCAATCCGGCATGAAGCTGGGAAACAATCCCACGGAGATCACCGCCGTGGCCGGAAG
>DASPOW010000382.1:0-8741 GCA_035625855.1 Candidatus Methylomirabilota bacterium
CGCCGGCGCCGATTATCTGGTCGTCGGCCGACCGATCATCGCCGCTGCCGATCCACGCGCCGCGGCGCAGGCCATTCTTGAAGAGATCGCCGCCGCGTAATTTGACCTGTTTCCGCGCCTGGTTCATCCTCTTGCGAAATGCCTCCCGCTGAAAAGAGTGTCATCGTCGGCACGGCCGGCCACATTGACCACGGCAAATCCACCCTGGTCGAAGCCTTGACGGGCACCCATCCAGATCGGCTCGAAGAAGAAAAACGCCGGGGCATTACCATCGACCTGGGTTTTGCTTTTCTGCAGCAGGACGGCGTGCACTTTGGTTTCGTGGACGTTCCCGGGCACGAACGTTTCGTACGCAATATGCTGGCGGGAGCGGCCGGTGTGGATTTGGTTCTGCTCGTCATCGCCGCCGACGAATCCATCAAACCTCAGACACGCGAACACTTCGATATTTGCCGTCTTCTGGGCGTGCGGCGCGGGGTCGTGGCATTGACGAAATCCGATCTGGTCGAGCCGGGATTAATGGACTTGGTTCGCCTGGAGGTTTCCGAGTTCCTGCGCGACTCCTTTCTCGCGCAAGCGCCCATTGTCCCGGTGAGCGCGAAAACGGGCGCGGGTCTCGCCGAGTTGAAAAGCGCTCTTGTGGCCGAAGCCCAGCGCGTGTCCGGCAAGGACGCTTCGCGCCACTTCCGCCTCCCAATCGACCGCGCGTTCGCCATCAAAGGCTTCGGCGCTGTGGTAACGGGGACTCTCGTTTCCGGCGGCGTGGCGCCCGGCGACGAAGTCGAGCTTTTTCCCGGCGGCGTACGCTTGCGCGTGCGCGGAGTGCAATCCGCCGGCCACGCTGTGGATCGCGGGGCGGCTGGCCAGCGCACGGCCGTCAATCTATCGGGCATCGAGCATTCCGCCATTCGGCGCGGAATGGTGCTTGCCGCGCCCGGCCTTTTTCGCACCACTCGGCGCCTGGACGCCTGGATCACGCTTCTCCCATCCGCTCGCAGGCTCAAGGATCGCACGCAGGTGCATTTCCACACGGGCACCGTCGAACGCGTCGCCGAAATTCACCTCCTCGGGCAGGCGGAACTCGCCCCGGGAGAGTCGGCCTTCGCCCAGTTTCGTCTCGATCAGGAAGTTCTTGCCTTTTTGGGAGACCGTTTCATCCTTCGCCAGTTCTCGCCGGTTGTGACGATCGGAGGTGGCGCCGTGGTCGATCCTCTTGCGAAGCGCCCGCGGCGCCGGGAATCGGACCGGGCGCAGTACCTGGAAACGTTACGCGGCGGCAACATTCAGGAAGTTTTGGCCGCTCTCGCGGAGCGTTTTCCGCAAGGCCTGCCGCAGAGCGAGGTCGTCGCCCGGTTCGCGTGGACGCCCGGCGAAATTCAGGCGGAATCGGCGAAACTCGTCGCCTCCGGCAAGCTGCGCCGTATCAGCGAACACCCAGCCATCTGGATGTCGGGCACGCTCTTCGCTGCGTTTTGCGACCGCTTGCTCGCCCGCGTCGAGAAATTCCACAAGGACAATCCGCTTCTGCCGGGCATCCCGCGCGAGGAGCTCCGCGCCAGGGAAGGGCGCAAGGTGCGCCCGGAAACTTTCCGTGCGGCGCTCGAAAATCTTGTTTCCCGGCGGCGCATCGAGCTGGCCGGCGAAGTCGTCAGGCTCGCGGGCGCCTCCATCGCGCTGCAACCGGATGAGGCCAGGGCCAAGGACCAGATCGAGACGGCCTTTGCGCAGGGCGGCCTGGCCGTGCCGTCGGTCAAGGAAGTGCTCGAAAAGCTCTCAGTCGACTCCCGGCGCGCCGAGAAGCTTCTGCAAATCCTCCTGCGGGAGCAGCGCCTGGTGCGCGTCACAGCCGAGCTCATCTTCCATCGCGAAGCTCTGGCGGATCTGCGGGGGCGGCTTCGCAACTATCAGAAAACGCGCGGCGCGCGCATTTCCGTGCCGGGGTTCAAGGAACTCACCGGTATTACCCGCAAGTACGCCATCCCGTTGCTCGAATACCTCGACCGCCAGGGCGTCACCCGGCGCCAGGGCGACGAGCGTGTTATACTGTGAAAACTTCCAACAGGGCGGGTCGCAACCCGTAGCATTAAGCAGGAGGCAATATGGAGTTCCCAATCCACTGGCTGGTGCTACTCGTCGTCGTACTGATTCTTTTCGGAGGCCGCAAGATCCCGGAGTTGATGCGCGGCCTGGGCGAGGGCGTTCGCGGGTTCAAAGAGGGCATGCACGGGGCGACCCAGTCACAGCCAACCCCACCGCCGCCGGCAGCGCCTTCCGCTGAGAAACCGGCCGACGATAAGAAGTAGACGCGATTCAGGCAGGATTCTTCGGGGCAGCCCAACGGGCTGCCCTTCGTTTTTTGAGGCAGCCGAACTCAGCACAGGCTCTGCTGCCGTCTACTTCCAGTCCAGTTCTCGCATGAGCGCGCAGACCCGCGCCAGAGGCAGTCCCACCACGTTGAAGTAGCAGCCCTCGATGCGGGTAATGAAGCGGCCCGCGCGACCCTGAATCGCGTAAGCTCCCGCCTTGTCGAGCGGTTCGCCGGTGGCCAGGTATTCGCTGATTGTACCGGGCTCCAGCGGCGCAAACGTCACGCGCGTGCTCTCGCTCGCCACGCGGCTTTCTCCGCCCGGCAGGCGAATCAGCGCCACTCCCGTGTGCACGGTATGGGTCCGGCCGGAAAGCCGCTGCAGCATGGCGCGCGCATCCTCCATCGACCGCGGCTTGCCGAGAATCATCCCGTCGAGCTCGATCACCGTGTCCGCCGCCAGAACCATGGCGGGCCCGGGCGTCCGCTCGGCGGCGAGGCGGCCTTTCGCGAGCGCCAGCCGCTTTACGAGCGGCTCCGCCGCTTCACCCGAAAGCGGTGTTTCATCAATTGTGGAAAAAATTGTCTCAAAGGAGAATCCGGCGGCGCGAAGAACCTCGGCGCGGCGGGGCGAGGTGGAGGCAAGGACGAGCTTCATGCGCGGAGAAGCATCTTATCGCGCGACGCCCGGCTGACAATGGCCTGCTTTCTCTTCAGACCGTCAAGGATTCCTGATATTCGCCGAAGATCCGGCGCAGCGCGTCGGAGATTTCGCCGACCGTGGCATAACTCTCGACCGCCGCCAGGATCGCCGGCAGCAGATTCTCTGTTCCCCGTGCGCGCCGTTCCAGCTCCGCAACGGCCGCTTTCGCCTTCGCCGCGTCGCGCCGCACGCGCAGGGCGTTTAACCGCTGCACCTGCTCGCGCTCGAGGTTCGGATCGACCTGCAGAATCGGAACTGGGCGGTCCTGCTCCACGAAATCGTTCACGCCCACCACAATCTGCTCGCCACGCTCGATTTTCTGCTGGTATTCGTAAGCCGCCTTTTGAATCTCGCCCTGTACGAAGCCGGCTTCAACGGCGCGCAGCATCCCGCCCATCCCGTCGATCCGCTCGATATAGGCGCGGGCTCCGGCTTCGATCTCGTCGGTCAGGCGCTCGATCGCAAACGACCCGCCGACCGGGTCGGCCGTGTTGGCCACTCCCGTCTCGTGCGCGATGATCTGCTGCGTGCGCAGCGCGATGAGGGCCGCGTCCTCCGTCGGAAGGGCCAAGGCTTCGTCGAGCGAATTCGTGTGCAGCGATTGGCATCCACCCAGCACGGCCGCCAGGGCCTGGATCGCGGTCCGCACAATGTTGTTTTCCGGCTGCTGCGCCGTCAATGAAGAACCGGCCGTCTGGGCGTGAAACCTGAGCAGCAGCGACCGCGGATCGCGCGCCCCGAACCGCTCCCGCATCGTCTTGGCCCACAAGCGCCGCGCGGCCCGGTATTTCGCAATCTCTTCCAGCAGGTCGTTGTGTGCGTTGAAGAAAAAAGAAAGCTGAGGAGCAAATTCGTCGACGCCGAGCCCCGCCTCCATCGCGGCCTGCACATAAGCGATGCCGTCTCCCAGCGTAAACGCCACCTCCTGCACGGCGGTGGATCCCGCCTCGCGAATGTGGTAGCCCGAAATCGAAATAGTGTTCCACTTGGGAAGTTCGGCGCGGCACCACGCGAAAATGTCGGTCACGATGCGCATCGCCGGACGCACCGGGTAAATGTACGTTCCCCGCGCGATGTACTCCTTCAGGATGTCGTTCTGCACTGTGCCGGAAAGTCTCGAGAGGGTGGCTCCCTGTTTTTTTGCGACGGCCACGTAAAGGCACAACAGAATCGCCGCGGTCGCGTTGATGGTCATGGACGTGGAAACTTTCTCGAGCGGAATCCCGGCGAAGAGCGTCTCCATGTCGTCCAGCGAATCAATAGCCACGCCGACCTTGCCCACTTCGCCGCGCGCCAGCGGCGCGTCCGAGTCCATGCCGATTTGCGTGGGCAGGTCGAACGCCACGGAAAGCCCCATCTGCCCCTTGTCCAGCAGATAGCGATACCTCCGGTTGGACTCCGCCGCGGTTCCGAATCCCGCGTACTGCCGCATCGTCCACAGCCGCCCGCGGTACATCGTCGGATAGATTCCGCGGGTGTAGGGGAATTCCCCGGGATACCCCAGATCCGTTTCCGCGTCCCAGTCTTTTTGGTTCTCCGCGGTGTACAGCCTCTCGACGGGGAGCCCGGAAAGCGTCGTGAAGCGCTCTTTGCGCTCTTTTTTTTCGGCCGAAGGTGTTTTTGCGTCAGCCATGCTTTACCCCGGGATGTCTCAACGGAGGCGCCGGGCCCGCCGGAAAGAAGTCCAAGAGAAATACGCCATCAGCAACGCTACGGCCGCAACCATCGCGAGAATCCACACCGCGACGTCGCGCGACCAGCCGCGCACGGCGGCGTTGGCCCACACCAGAGCGAGTATCGCGCACACGCCTCCGACAAGCTCGTGAAACATCTGCCGCAGGGTTCGCCAGAACCTCGCGAACCCCGCTCGCTTCGCCGAAGGCGTCCGCGCCGCGCTGGCCATCCTTCGCATCTTAGCGCAGATTCCGGAGCCGCGCGGCGCCGCCAAGCTGTGCGCGGCCGCCTAGGCTCGCATTCTGGCGATAAACGATTGGAGACAACTCTTTCGAACGGTACTTGTATCGAACTTCTCGCGGCCCTAGAATCGAATCGTAAGCGTCAGAGGGAGAACCAGCCGTGCAACTCGACGATCATTTGAAAAACCTGCTTCGTGAACTGGGTCACGCCATCAACGACACGGTCAGCGAATCCGAGCGCATCACCGGCGCCATCGCCGGCGTGCGCGCGCACGGCTACGACATCGTCCTCAAGCTAGACGCCACCATCGGCCTTGCCCGCCGCGAAGCCTCCGCGGCCCCGGAGCGCCTCACCAACCAGGACCGCCGTTTTCTGGAGTCCCTGCGCATCCAGGTGGACCAGGACGCCGGCGAGGAGGAGCGGGAACGCAAGTCTTCCGCCCGTCTGACCATGACCCCGCACGACGTGCGCTTTCTGAAGTCTCTCCGCATCGCCGTGGACGACATTGAATGAAGCACTTTCCCCAGCGCGGCGCCTTTTCTCTTGCGATTCGCAGCTCTCTGGGCGCCGCGGCTTTGCTTTGCGCCCTTCCGGCCTGCTCCCAGCAGCCGCGCACGATTGACACCACCGCACCCATCGTCATCAAGCAGGTGAAGCCGCAAACGGGCAATCAGAAGTTCAAGGGAACGGTGATGCACGCCAACAACGCACAGATCACCGTGCGCGCGCGGAACAACGAGCTCATCATCCGCACCTTCCCGCTTTCCACCGCGGCCTCCCAGGAAATGCAGAGAATCATCGACCGCGGCGGCTATCAGTACGGCGACAAAGTCGAGGTCATTTACGATCCCGTGACCCAGCAAGCCCTCAAGGTCAAGGGCAAGCCCTCCCGGCCCATCTGAACCCCGGGAAGCCGTGCTCCGCCAGCCTGCGGTTTCCGGACGCTTCTATCCTTCGCAGCCCGGCGAGTTGGCGCAGTTGGTGCGCGAGTTGTCCGCTCCCCCGGAGGATCGCCTCGTGCGCCGCAAGGAAGTTCGCGCCTGCCTGGTACCCCACGCCGGCTACATGTTCTCCGGCCACGTTGCCGGGGCGGTTTACTCGCGCATTGCGCTGCCCCGGAACATCGTGATTCTCGGCGTCCGCCACCAGCCGCGCGGCGCACCCATCGCCATCGTGTCAAACGGCGCCTGGCGCACGCCCCTGGGCGACGCCCCCATTCATTCCGGGCTGGCCGCGGAATTCCGCAACGAGTCGCCGCTTTTTCGCGAAGACGAAGTCGCGCACCTCGCGGAGCATTCGCTTGAAGTTCAGCTCCCTTTCCTGCAGGTTCTGCGCCCGCAGTTCACGTTTGTTCCCATTGCCGTCGGCACGGTCCGCTACGAGGACCTGACCGCGCTCGGCGCGGCGGTCGCCCGCGTACTCGCCGGGCATTCCGACGTGCTGCTGCTCACGACTTCCGACCTGAATCATTACGAGGACGATGCAACGACGCGTCGCAAGGACCACAAGGCCATCGAGCGCCTCCTGGCCCTGGATCCGCGCGGCCTTTTCGACGTCTGCCGCAGCCAGGAAATCTCCATGTGCGGCCTGGGCCCTGCGGTTGTAATGCTGACCGCGCTCAACGCCTTGCAGTGTTCCCGGACGGAATTGGTGCGCTATGCCACCTCGGCGGATGTCTCTATGGATCGCGAGGTCGTTGTCGGCTACGCGGGAATGCTCTTTTCCTGAGATGTCTGGCGCGATGCGCGCCGCGCGCGTAAGGCAAATTGCCGCAACATCCTAGTGCGGCCGGCCGCCTCCTCCGGAAGACCCCCGCGAGCCGGAGGACGACGAAGGATGCGAGCTCGGGGCCGAAGACGGATGGCTTCCCGCCGGCGGCCTTGTACCGCCGGAAGCCGCGGGCGGACGCGAGGCGGGACCCGGCAGTGAGCGCGGCGCAGCCGGCGGCGCAAAACCCACCGGAGGCCTGCCCAGACCTGCGCGATGCAAAGGGGTCCCGGGAGCACCGGGAGCGGCTCGCGTTCCTCCGGCCGCCTGCTCATCCGCACTGCGTACGAAGCGCTCCGCATTGACGAACTTTCTCTCGACCCGGTCGTACACAATGCTGGAGTCGTCTCCGAGGCTCACAAAGCGCGTCCCCCCTGCGCGTGCCAGGAACGGGCGAGAGCCCGTCGGCGGCGCCGCGACTTCCCTCGGCGTTTCCAGAGGAAGCAGGCCCGCGGATGCCGACTTCACCGCCCGCCACTCGTTGCCCGGCGTCCCGCTCAGTACCGCCGCCCCTGAATATTCCTTTTCGGCCGGCGCAATCACTCCGTGCGGCAAGTTGAGCGGCGTTTTCCCGGCGGCGTCCATAGGGTGCATGGGAACAATTCCGACGCGCTCGCCGGAGCGCACCAGCGTGCCCGTGAAGGGACGCCACGCATCCATGCCGACGCGGGGATTCAGCCCGGGCGACCACATCCAACCCAGCGCCGGCGAAAACAGCCAAGCCCCGTGGTGGTACGGCAGCCAGCCCCAGCGCTCCCGGCTGAGCCACGCCAGCCCAAATCGGCGTTCATGGATAAAGCACCCGCGGCGGAACGGACGCCAGCCGAGCCCGACTCCATAGGGCCGCCAGCAATAAGCGTAAGGATAGCCCGGGCAGCCGAACCAGTAGCCGTAGGTGAAGAGATCCGCGAACCCGTAGGAGTAATTCATCATGCTCACGTACGGAGTCGAGGCGGTGTAAGCCGCGGTGAGCGAATCCTGCGCGTCGGACACCCATTCATCAAAATCGTCGCGCGCGGGAAGCGGCTGCACCTCCAGTTCGCCCTTTCCGGCGTTGCGCACCGTGACGCTCTGTCCTTCTTCCAGCGCTTTGGTCTGTGAGCCGGCCGTCAGCGTCGCGTGCCCGCGCTTTATCCCGATGGTGACACCCTCGTCGTAGACGTCCACGCGGAAGTTCGCGCCTTCCTCCACCTTCAGCGTCGCGTCACCCGCCGCGACGACGAAGGATTCTCCGG
This sequence comes from Candidatus Methylomirabilota bacterium, assembly GCA_035625855.1. GTDB lineage: Bacteria > Acidobacteriota > Terriglobia > Acidiferrales > UBA7541 > Acidiferrum. Next base: position 7,928 of record DASPOW010000382.1, read on the forward strand.
GCGCCGTCAGCACGATAAAGCCGGCTGTCCCCTGGCGCAGCACCAGCCGCGTGGACCGCGCGCCGTCGTTGAGGGAAAGCTCCGGAAACTCAAGGACTGTGTTCTCGTCCAGGTACGCAAGCGTGTTGCCGTATTCGAACTCGACGGCGGCCCGTCCGCTTGCTGTTCCCAGCACGTATCCTTGCCGGATCGGCAGATTCAGCGAAGCGGCTTCCCACGTCACGGTCGTATCGGTCAGCGAATCAGCTCCCGCTGAACGCGCGAAGCGAACGTCGCCCTGCGCATAGCGCAAACGCACCACGCGCGCGTGCGTCGAGTCCGCCGCGGCGAAGCGCGCTCCGCCCAGTAAGACGAGAACTGTGACGATGATGGAAAAACGGAAGGAAGGATTGCTTTTCATGGCCCACCTGCCTGGGGGACAGGACCCGGGCGGACTGGAACGTGCAACGTGCTTTACCGCATCCGGCCCGTACCTGGAATCGTCTCTCCGGAGTGTCACCGCGTCAAGCCGCCTCCCGCCGCGGTAGTGTCTCAGTTTGCCAGAAGACACTACCCCCGCCGCCGGTCGGCGGCACTTGCACGAGCAGGAAGAGACGCAATTTGGATTCGGGGTAGCCTGCTGCCGCTGCTCCCTGCTGGTCCTCCTGGGCTTGCCAGGTGATAGAATCGCCGCCATGCGGCGCATCGCCCGGCGCGTCTCGCAAATGCACGGAGAAGGCGCGCTGGCCGTGTATTCGCGCGCCAAAGAACTCGAGCAGCAGGGCCGGTCGATCATTCACCTAGAACTCGGCGAGCCGGACTTCCATCCCGCGGC
>DASPOW010000383.1:0-2198 GCA_035625855.1 Candidatus Methylomirabilota bacterium
GGCCAGAGCTGCCTCCCCTCGGGAACGAGGTTGATGTGCCGCTTCACGCGCTCATAGGTCGGCAGCCGCGCCAGGTCCTCGCCGTTCAGCACGATTCGTCCGCTCTTCACAGGCAGGGCGCCGGCAATCGCGTTCAGTGTCGTGGTCTTTCCTGCGCCGTTCGAACCGATTATGCAGGTCACCTTACCGCGCGCCACGTTGAAGGAAATCCCCCACAGAACCTGGACCACTCCGTAGCGAACCTCGAGGCTTTCCGCCGCAAGGAGGATCGGGCTCGTCGCCTCAGCCACGCGGCCCGCTCCGGAAGGTCGCTTTCCCGAGGTAGGCTTCGATGACCGCGGCGTCGCTCTGGATTTCGCTCGGTTTCCCTTCGGCCAGCTTTTCGCCGAAGTTCAACACCGTCAGGTAGTCGCAGACGGACATCACCGCATGCATGTCGTGCTCCACGTACATGATCGTCGTCCCTTCGTCGCGGATCTTCCGCAGCAGGTCCAGCATCGACCGCGTCTCCGCGGGAGTCAGCCCCCCGCAGATTTCGTCGAGCAGCAGCAAGTCCGGCGAGGTCGCCAGCGCCCGCGCTACTTCCAGCCTCTTCTGGTCTCCCAGGCCCAGCGTCGAAGCAGGCGCCTTTGCTTTCGCCTCAAGTCCGACCAGTTTCAGCACTTCCATGGCTCGTTCCCGCGCTGTCGCCGCTCGCGGCACGGGCTGCCGTCCATAATGCACCGCGAGCTGAACGTTCTCGAGGACGCTGAGCGCGCGGAACGGCCGGACGATTTGGTGCGTTCGCGCGATTCCCTTCTTTACCAGCGACGCGGGTTTCATGCCCGTAACCACTTCACCGCGCAACTGCACGATCCCCGTCGACGGGCGGGTTGCTCCGGTGATGCAACTGAAAAGAGTGGTCTTCCCCGCCCCGTTGGGGCCGATGAAACCGCTGATCTGCTTCTCCTCGACGGAAAAGCTAACGCCTCGCAAGGCCGCCACGCCCCCAAAGTACTTGGTCAGCGTCGTGACCTCCAGAATCGCCATGCGTTCTTCTCCACAACCGCTGCGCCAGGCCGACAATTCCGCCCGGCTCGAGCAGAATAATCAGAATCAACAGGCCGCCATAGAGTAGAAGGTGGGTCTCCGGGAAGTAAGCCAGCAGCTCCTGCTCCACGAGCCCGTATACCGCGCCGCCCAGCACCGCTCCCCACACCGTGCCGATTCCTCCGATGATGGGCATCAGCAGAATCGAAACACCGGTCTGAAACGAAAAAACGTCTCCCGGATGAATGAACGCGGCCCGCCGCGCGTAAATCCCGCCTGCGATTCCCGTCAGCGCCGCGGCCACCGCGTGCACCCATAGTTTACTGGCATAAGGCCTCACCCCGATGTCTGCGGCGGCGTCTTCGTCCTGCTTGATCGCGCGCAGGGCCAGCCCGAACCGGCTTCGCGAAATCAGGATCGAAATGGCAACGGCAATCGCCAGGGCGCCGACCGCCGTGTAGTAGTGCTCGAGCGGCCGGAACTCGCCTTGCTCGACGATCCGGTACCCGCTCGCTCCACCGGTAAAGTCCAGATTGTTCATGATGACCCGCACTGCTTCAGTCACCGCAATCGTCGCGATCACGAAGTACGGCCCGCGCAGGCGGAACGTCGGCAAGCCGATCAGGAAGGACGCTGCCGCCGCGGTTCCGGCCCCGCCCAGAAAAGCAATGTACGGATTCACGCCGCCGTTGATGAGCAGCGCCGCGGTGTACGCTCCCAGCCCGTAAAACACCGCGAAGCCGAACGAGACCTGCCCTGCGAATCCCCCGAGCAGGTTCCAACCCACGCTGGTGATCGTCCACACCGCCGTCGCGAACAGCATCCGTACCATGTTCGCGCTGAGACCTGCCGCGGGCAGCACCAGCAGAGCTGCCAGAACAACCACGGGGAAGACCACCTTGAGACTCCGCGTCCACCCCGAGCCCGCATTCATGCGGGCCGCCATTTTTTCTCCAGGAGGCCCGCGATTCCCTTGGGCAGAATCAGCAGCACCGCGACCAGAAGCGCGAACGAAATCGCCGGCTGGTATCCGGCGGGGACCACCAGAACGCTGAAGCTCTCGATCAGCGCCAGAACCAGCGCCCCGGCGGCGGCTCCCGAGACCGATTCCAGGCCACCCAGGACGATGATTACGAACGCCCGCAGAAGAAATGCCCTTCCGAAGTCCG
>DASPOW010000384.1:0-2181 GCA_035625855.1 Candidatus Methylomirabilota bacterium
CGTAATCAAAAACGGTGAAGTACTGCCCGGCGAAAACGTTCCAGTCGCCCTCGAGAAACGCCAGGCGCAGATGCTCCGGCAGCGCTTCGAGCGTGCGGCGGTAGCCGGCGTCGTTCGCGTAAATCGGATTGTCGTCGAGCCGCGCGCGGATGAAGTCGTAGTCGCGCGGATCGTAAAGCTCCGGCCGCTCGAACCCCGCCGGCGGCACGTGGTCCACCCATAGCGCCTTGACCCAGGCGTGGCCGATGTTACCGGGATTGGTCGCTCCGGCCATGCAGGCGAAGGAGCCGGGTACCGGACAGCGGTTGCGCGACGTGAGAAACTGCCACTGCTTCAGGGTGAAGTGGGTCAGCTCGTCAATACCGATGAACAGAAACTCGGCGCCCTGGTAGTGGTAGACGTCGTTTTCGTGGCGGCAGTAGCCGAAGCGCGTGGTCGAGCCGTTGTGCCAGGTGACGACGTGCTTCGAGTCGTTGTAGCCGCGGTAGAGCTGGCGCGGAACGTCGCGCCGGAAATACGCCAGCAGCGACGATTCCAGCTCGGGATACGTGCGCCGCAGCAGCAGCGTGTCGCAGCCGGGTGTCTCGTTGGCCTGCTGAATCGCTTCCCACAGCAGCGCCTTGGTCTTGCCGGGCCCGGCGGCTCCGCCGAACAGGCGGTACTTCGCCGGCGATTCATGGAACTGCCGCTGCCGCGGAAACGGAATGTAGAAATCGGCCGTGCGCAGGCGGACGAACCGGGCGCGGGCCGCGCGATTGCGGAAGAACGGCATGTGCCTTGCGCGGCCGCGAGCCCGCTACATCGCGCGCAGCTTTTTCCCGGCGAAGTACGCCACCATGCCGCCGATGAGCGCGGTGGCGGCGGGCCAGTGATGCAGGCTCAAGACCAGGCCGGCAACAATGGCGATTACCCCACCGATTTGCGCGACTTCGCCAGCGAAAACGTACTTTGGATTGGACATGACGGCTCCCTCTCGTACCGCTATCCGCGATTCGGCCTGGGTAAATTCGCATCAACCACCACGGGCTCTTCCGGCGGCGCGCTTCCCTTCCCGAAGGTCATCTCCAGCGCGCGTTCCACGGCTCGCTGCCTGATCTTCTCGTCCGCGGAGCGCAGAAGACCCACATAGACCCCGACAAGGTTTTGGTAGGAAGAAACGGCGTTGACGAAGTCCGTCGCGTCGAGCATTTGCGAGACGTCGTCGCCCGGTCCGGGAATGAACTCCGGCCGCAACCCTTCCGGCTGCCGGCCAGGGTGCTTGCGTTTCCCGGCGCTCCTGCCGGCTGCGGCTTTGCCGGACCCGGCCGGCTCAGCGCACGCTTCGCGGGGCGCGGTCGCCGCGGGGGGCTCCGCAGCGTTTTCCGCGTGGGTTCCGCCGGCGTCGTCAGAGCCAGCCAGGCCCGGCGTCCTCCCGAGGGCCGCGTGTCCATTGGGCTTCAGACGCGCTTCCCGCGAGGAGTCGTTCCGGCGGCCGTTGGGGCGCGCGGCGTCGAGGGTAGGACGCTGCGCGCCCTCGCCGGAACGTGGCGTCGCCGCCTCGCGCGCGGATGCGTGCGTTGCGGCTTTCCCGGTGCGGGCACCGTTGGGAGGGGACGCCGGGGAGGGCTGAGACTTTTTCACTGCGTTTCCAGCCTGTCGAGCTTCTTGCGCTTGTCGAACGCGGGCGCTGCGGAAGCTGCCGAAGCCGACTTGAACGCCGCGCCCGCGCCGCTCCAGGCGCCGGCGCCGCTGCCGGTCTTGGTGATGCTGAACTGCTGCGAGGCCGTCGAGCTGTAGGCGAAATGGCACCAGTTGTTGTTGTTGTCCATGTTGTCCTGGTAGCCCGCCGGGCCGCAGCTGGTGGTGTGGCCGAGCGCCACGCCGGTCGTGGCGATCATGATTCCGCTGCTCGACGACGGCGTGATGGCGTAGGTGTTGAGCGTGCCGGGAGCGGAGCTGTCCGTGCCGGAAGCCGTGGCCAGCGAAGAATCCGGCTGGCCGGTGGACGCCGCGCCCGCGATGCAGTAGTAAGTGACGTCGTTGTTGTTGCCCGAGCCGGACATCGTGAGCGTGTGGGTCGTGGCGTTCGTCCAGGTCTGCACGTCCCAGAAAATCTGCTGCACGCCCTCGCCGCCGGTGACGCCGCTGCCGACCTGCGCGGAGCTCCCGCTCGGACTCGTGTGCGAGATGCCGGTCACGCTC
>DASPOW010000385.1:0-2801 GCA_035625855.1 Candidatus Methylomirabilota bacterium
GGACCGCGACGTTGCGCGGCTCGAGGAGAGTCTCTCGAGCCTGCGCCATTGCCCCTCGCCGCCGCAGTTTCCCGAAGCGGAGTTCGAGAAGCTCCGCCGGCGGCGCGCCTCGTTCTGGAGATTCTCTTCTCCGCGGCTCGCGCTTGCTGCGGCGGTCGCGGTTTTGATGGCCGTCGTGGGCTATCGGGAAATCTCGTCGCAGCGCGCCCCGGCGAATGCTTGGGCCGTGACCCGCCTCGAAGGTTCGCCGCGCCTTGATTCCGGCGCGCTTCGCCGCAACGCCCGCATCGCCGAAGGCCAATCCCTCGTTACCGATTCCGCTTCCCGCGCCCGCATCGACGTTGCGGACATCGGCGAAGTGGAGCTTGGCCCCAATTCGCGCCTGCGCGTCGTTCAAACCCGCCCCGGCCGCAAAGAACTGGCTCTCGATCGCGGCTTTCTCCACGCGCGCATCAGCGCTCCTCCGCGTCAGTTCTACGTGAACACGCCTTCGGCGATGGCCGTGGACCTGGGCTGCGAGTATGACCTTTCGGTGGACGATTCAGGCGCCGGCTTGATCCGCGTCACGATGGGTTGGGTGCAGTTTGAAAGCGGCGTGCATAAAGTCCTTATTCCCGCTGGCGCGCTTGCCCGGACCCGCCCGGGCCTGGGTCCCGGCACGCCCTTTTTTGCAGAAGTCTCGGCCGAGTTCCAGAGTGCCCTCGAGGTGCTGGACTTTGCTTCCGATGACCCCGCCGCGCGCCGCTCGGCTCTCCGTCTCGTTCTTGAGCAGGCGCGCCGCGACGATTCCCTCTCCATGTTCTATCTGCTGTTTCGCGTTTCCGATTCCGAGCGGGCTTTGGTTTACGATTGGCTCGCGAAAACCCTGCCGCCACCCTCCGGCGTCACTCGCGAAGCCGTTCTGCGCCTGGACCAATCCCAGATCGGCGCCTGGATGGATGCTTGGGGCCTCGATCATCCCGCGCGCGACTAGCAAATCTTCTCGGCCTTCGTTAACGCGACCCTGCCCTTGGCGTCTTTCCCCGGGAAAGCAGGCATTTCTTCGCGGAGGCGACATGCATCATCGATCTCAGGAACTTCCACCGCGCGGTGCCGCACGCCGCGGCTTTCTTCGCGCAATTCCCGCGGCGCTGGCCGTTTTGCCCGCGGCGCGCTGGCTTTCGCGCTGCGTATCTCTCGCCGAAGCTGCGATTCCGCAGCAGCACCCGACGCCCCAGCAGGTTCTCGACGAAGGGCCCGCCGGCGCGTCCTGGAGAATCGCGTTGGTCTCGCCTGACGAACCCGGCGAGCCCCTCGTCATTCGCGGAACCGTCTTCGCCGCCGACGGGAAAACGCCTCTCCCCGGCGCCCGCCTCTATGTTTATCACACCGACGCGAAAGGCCTTTATCGCCAGGATCAGGATTTCGGCAAACCCGCGCGCATCCGCGGCTGGATGAAGACCGATTCCCAGGGTCAGTATGAATTCCGCACGATCAAGCCCGCGCCCTACCCCGGCCGGACTATCCCGGCCCATATTCATCCGACCGCCGATGCTCCGGGCTATCCGGCGAGGTGGCTGGACGACTATTGGTTCGACGGGGATCCATACCTGAAGAAGGAAGACGTCGCTGCCGACGCGGGGCTTGGAACCTTCTCCAGGATTGTCAAGCTCACTCGCGGAACCGACGGTGTCTTCCGCGGGGTTCGCGACATCCGTCTGCGCTAACCCGCAGGATGGCTGCGCAGAACGCGATGAAAAAGAGCCTAAACGCCGTGAACCTGAGAAGAAATCTCTTGCCGCGCAGCTTCTTCCCGCTGCTGGCTGTCCTCTTTATCGCGTGTTCGGGTCTCGCTTCGCCGACCTACGAACTCGGCCCGACCTACGGGCACGTCCGCTTCTCGATCACGAAGTGGGGCGTCTTCCAGGAAGAGGGAAGTTTCCGCGACCTCGCCGGGACGCTGGACTTTGATCCCCGGAGGCCGGAGACCTCCCGCGTGGACGTCGTCGTTCAAGCGGCGAGCATTGACACGAATAACTCCACCCGCGACTCCACTTTGCGCTCCGATGATTTCTTCGACGTGCTGAAGTTTCCGACGCTCGAGTTTCACAGCACACAGGTTGTGCCGAAAGAACCCGGCAACTTCGACGTGAGCGGAAATCTCACCGTCCATGGCGTGACGAAGTTGATCACCGTGCGCGCGCGCTTGCTGGGCATGTCCGATCAACCCGGCGTCGGTCAGTTGGTGGGATTCGAAACTACCTTTCGGATTGATCGATCAGACTACGGTATCCTCGGCTCGCGCTGGAGCGCCGGACGCCTTGTCCTCGGAAGAGAAGTCCAGATCTCCATCCGGCTCGGGGGAGTTCGCCGCAAGCAAATCACTCAGTGATTTAGCGGAAACAAACTCTTCGGCTCGTCGCGGATGATGTCGTAGCGCTCGATGATGGCTGCGACTCCCATTCGCGTATCGCCCTCTTCGATGCGCTCTTCCACCCGCAGAACCTTGCCGCTCGCTCGCACCATGACTTCCGAGCCCTGGGTGATCTCCGCCGGAAGCGTCAGCGTTATGTCCAGACTCGAGCCTGCTTGTACTTCCTGGTCAATCACGAAGTAGAGGCCGCGGGTGGAAACATCCAGCGTCTTCCCCCGCTGGGTTTCGCTCGCGCGCTCGTGCGGCACCCGGATAATGACAGGAAGCGTCAAATCGTACCGCCGCACCTTGCGGCGTTCGACCATTTCGCCCATTTCGCCCCGCTTCTGCGAAGGTCTTCGCGCCTTGTCCTTCAGCGCAGTTCCGCAGCGTCTGTATCCCTGCTCTT
>DASPOW010000386.1:0-5540 GCA_035625855.1 Candidatus Methylomirabilota bacterium
CTTCCTACGATCCCAAGGAGCGGCGAAGCTGGCGTCTGTGGCGGAAGGAGCGGGTCGAGGGGGCGCGCGTGGTGCGGGTGGGCTCGACGACGTTCTCGCGGCACTTGATGCGCGAGCGCGTGGTGAACTACCTGACCTACGTGGCGCTGGGAGTGCCGACGTCGCTTTTCCTCGGCTGCGATGTGGTTCTGGCCATGACCGACCCTCCGTTTGCGGGAATTGCCGGCGCGTTTATCGCGATGCTGAAGCGAAGGCCGTTCATTTACAACATTCGCGACCTGTATCCGGACATGGCGCTAGGCGGGTCGTTGATTCCGCCGGGAATTCTGAGCCGCGTGTGGGAGCGGCTGCACCGGTGGGCGCTGCGGCGGGCAAAGCGGATTATCGTCCTGGGCGACGACATGCGGGAGCGCATCACCGAGAAGGGAGTGGAGGCGGCGCGCGTGGCCATCGTGCGCGACGGCGTGTATGCGCCCGCGGTGCGAAGTCTCGGCGAACCGCCGGATGAGAACGTGGTGCGGGCGATCCGCGGGGATTCGCGGTTCGTGTTACTGCATGCAGGGAACCTGGGATTCTACGGCGCGTGGGACACGTTGATCGCGGCGGCGAGAATCCTGGAGAAGTCCGACCCGGGCATAGCGCTCGTGTTTGTGGGGCAAGGCGCGGAGCGAGAGAGGCTCGGGGCCTTGGCGGAGAGCTGCAAGTCGGTGCGCTTCCTGCCGTACTTTCCGGCAAGCAAGATTCCGTCGGTGATCGCGGCGGGCGACGCGCACGTGATCACCGTGAAACGGGCGCTGCAGGGCGTAGTGGTTCCCAGCAAGATGTATGAAACACTTTGCGCCGGAAAACCGATTCTGGCGGTTGCACCGGGGGGATGCGACGCGGCGCGCATTGCTTTGCAACGAGGATGCGGTATGGCGGCCGACCCGGACAAGCCGGCGGAAGTGGCCGAAGCGGCGCGCATCCTGGCGAGCGACGGAGAACGCGTACGGCGGATGGGCCAGACGGCGCGAGCCGCGGCGCTGGACTACGACAGGCTCAGGGAGCTCAGTCATTTCGTTGCGATCGTGGAGGAGGCCAAGAGCGCGTGACGCCGGAAACCTACTGGACGAGAAAACTGGTACTGGTCACGGGAGGAGCTTCGTTCATCGGCTCGACGCTGGTGGACCAATTGCTGGCGCGCGGCGCTCGAATTCGTGTGGTGGACGACTTGACGAGCGGGCGGCGGGAGAATGTGCGCGGCGCCTTGGAAGGCGGGGCAATCGATTTTGTCGCGGCGGATCTGCGCGAGCCGGGCGTCGCGCGGGCGGCGATGAACGGAGTGGACACCGTATTTCATTTGGCCGCGGACCACGGCGGCCGGGGTTACGTGGACTTGCACCAGGCGGGGCCGGCTTCGAACTTCTTTCTGGATGGCCTGGTGTTCGCCGAAGCCCTGCGCGCGAAAGTGAAGAAAGTTGTGTTCGCCTCGTCGGGTTGCGTGTATCCGAATTTCCTTCAGGCGGATACGAACAAGGAGGTCTATCTGAAGGAAGACTTGACCGACGGGCCCAACGATGCGGACAACATGTACGGCTGGGCGAAGCTGATGGGTGAATTTACGCTGCGGGCCTATCACAAGGAGCATGGGCTCGGCGCAGCGTCCTGCCGGTACTTCACTGTTTACGGGCCGCGTGGCGTGGAAAACCACGCGGTGATCGCGATGATCGCGCGAGCGTTCCTGAAACAGGATCCCTTCGAGGTATGGGGCGACGGGACGCAAATCCGCAACTGGACTTACATCGACGACATCGTCGCAGGCACGATTCTGGCGGGAGAAACAATCAGCGACGGCACGGCGGTGAACCTGGGCACCATGGAACGCGTGCGGGTCATCGACGCCGTGCGCATGGTGATGGAGTTCACGGGGCACAATGCGAGAATCAAGCTGCGCCCGGATATGCCCACCGGGCCGTTGAACCGCGTAGCGGATAATTCTCTGGCCAAGCAACTTCTGGGGTGGTCGCCGAAGGTGCCGTTTCGGGAAGGTTTGAAACGCACCATCGATTGGTACTACAGCACAAAAAAACGAGCAGAAGTTGAAAAAGTATTCGGCCACCTGCTGACCGAGCGCTGAACGGCGGATCCTCCCAAGGGGCGCCGACGCGCCTTCTTCGCATCCCGCGAACGGTTGACGACGAAGGTTGTGTCACTTCATGATGCATGACCGTGCGTGCGCTGCGGTCCAACCGCAGTGCCGCCCGGCACAGCTTGTGTCCGACTCGCTCACAGGTCTCTCGGCCTTCTCGATTGCGTTCATTGCTTCGCTTGTTCTGACCGTCCCAGTGCGCGCCTTTGCTGTGCGGGTAGGAATGGTGGACCTGCCCGGTCCGCGAAAGGTTCATGCAGCGCCCATTCCCCTTCTTGGCGGCGTGGCAATCTACGCCGGGATGCTGCCGGTATTCGCTATGCTGATGAGCCGAGCCGAGGCGCGGGCGCAGCTTGGAGGAATCCTGGGCGGGGCGACACTGGTTGCGGCGGTGGGTTTTCTGGACGACCGGGGATGGCTGCACCACCAAATCAAGCTTTTTGTGGCGATGCCCGCGGCTGCGGGGATTTTGCTCGCCGGCGGCGTTCGGGCGCAAGTGTTCAGCATAGTGGTAGGAGGGCAGGCCGGGAACTGGCTCGACGGGGTTCTGACGGTGGGCTGGGTTGTCGGCATAACGGCGGCGTTCAGCATCCTGGATCACATGGACGGAATTTGCGCGGGCACAGTGGCCGTGGCTTCGTTTTTTTTCGCCGTGCTGGCGTACGTCAACGGACAAGCATGGGTATCGGCCCTGGCTGCCGGGGTCCTTGGGGCGGCGGCGGGGTTTCTCCTCTGGAATTTCAAGCCGGCCAAGATTTTCATGGGCGACGGCGGCGCGATGTTTCTGGGGTTCTTGATGGCCACACTCGGGTTGAAACTCAGACTGCAGCAAGCGGACCCGGCGACGCGGTGGCTGGTGCCGTTCCTAATCCTGATTGTGCCGGTGTTTGACACGACGTTGATCACGATTTCGCGGCTGCGGCGCGGCCTCGTGCCATTTGCGACGCCAGGAAAGGATCATGCAGCGCACCGCCTGGCGAACCTCGGTCTCGGACAGCGCGGAGCCGTCCTGAGCCTGTATGGCCTGGGAGCGGCGGGCGGAGTAACGGCGATTTTGGTGAGGCGCGCGGGTTCCCCGGCGGCGGAAATCACCACCGCGGCAGGGGCGATTCTCGTGCTGGCAGCGGTGGCATTGCTGGAGCGCGCACCGTTCGAGCGTCAACGAAAGGCATCCGGTGATTGACGGCGGACCCGCCCGACAACGGCGGACCCGCCCGACAACTGACCGGCATGTAAATATAACAGTAATATACTACCTGTGGAACTGCTTTCAGACCCTACGGGGATTGGATATACTCCGGCGGGAGCACAAGACGAGACGACAACCAGCGTGCCGCGACTAACACCAGAGTCCGAGAAGAGCCGGGTGATCATCGTCGGGGGATCGGCAGCCGGACTACACGCAGCGGCGCTTCTTGCCCGGGGCGGCCGATCCGTGCGCGTCCTGGAGGCCGCGGCCGAACTCGCTCCTGCCCCGAGGACGCTGATCGTCACTTCCCGCCTCAAGCCTCTGTTGGGGGCCGTGGCCGCGACAAGCACGGTCAACGAGATTCGACGCTTCGAGATGTTTACCGACGGCCGATCGGCGCAAATCGCGCTTGCGCAGCCCGACCTGATCATCGAGCGATCACGGCTTATCCGCGCTCTGGCCCAAGAGGCCCGCGGCGCCGGAGCGGCGTTAGATTGCAGCACCCGATTTCAGACAGTCACCGCGAATGAGCGGGGGCTGCGGCTCGCAGTCGAGGCAAACGGGAAAGCCGAGGAATTGCACACGGACAGCGTGGTCGGGGCGGACGGAGCGGCAAGCCGCGTAGCGCGTTCCGCGGGGTGGCCACCCCTGAAGACCGTGCCGCTATTGCAGGCGATTGTGCGCCTGCCGAAGGACTGCGCGGCCGATACGGTGCGAGTGTGGTTCGTTCCGGATGACACGCCGTATTTTTACTGGCTGATTCCCGAGTCTTCGGAGCGCGCGGCGGTAGGGCTGATCGCCGAGGATGGCCGCGACGCTGCGCGCTGCCTGGCGCGATTCCTCGAAAAAAAAGGAATGGAGCCACTGGAATGGCAAGGCGCCCGAACGCCGGTCTACCGAGGCTGGGTGCCGGTGCGACGGAAGGTGGGCAACGGAGACGTTTACCTGGTCGGGGATGCCGCGGCGCAGGTCAAGGTCAGTACGGTCGGCGGTGTTGTGAGCGGCTTCCGCGGGGCACGCGGTGTAGCGGAAGCGATTCTGCGCGGCAGACCCGGCGGTGAACTCCGTGGTCTGCGGCGGGAACTCACCGCGCACTGGCTGATCCGCCGTTCGCTCCACTGGTTTCAACAAGGGGAGTACAGCCGCATGGTGGATGTCCTGGACGCGGCAACCAGGCGGGCTTTCGGAGAGGTCACCCGCGACGAGGCCGCGCGGCTCATCTGGCGGGTCATCCGACACCATCCGCGGTTGGCATTGCTGGGACTGCGCGGATTGCTGCTGGGCAGGAGCGCGCGGCGGCCCGGCCAGAGGCCGGACGCCGCCTCGCTTTCCGCTTAAGGACGAGCAGGCGTTGTACGTTGCGTTGCACGGCTGAGTCTGGAACCTTCCGCTCCCGGGGCCCTTCCTGTACAACAGAACCTTGACCCCACATTTCTCACGTGGTGCGCTTTCCGCCCCCATGAGAGAGGAGAGAATCTCTTGCGTTTGACGGTTATCGGCTGCGGGTACGTCGGTCTCGTGACCGGCGCGTGTTTGGCGGAGGCAGGCCACGAGGTGATTTGCACGGATGTGGACACCAAGCGAATCGCGAGCCTGCAGGCCGGCGAAGTGCCCATCTATGAAGAGCACCTGGACCACGTGCTGCGCTCGACGCGGAAAGCGCGGCGCATTTCGTTTACGACCGACGCGGGAGAGGCGATCCGCGCAGGAGAGGCGATATTCATCTGCGTGGGTACTCCGCCGAAAGACGACGGCGACGCGGACTTGTCCGCGATCGATCACGTGGCGCGGCAAATCCGTGAGGAGGCGCGCTCTCCGAAGCTGGTGATCGAAAAAAGCACGGTGCCGGTTGGAACGGGCATCGAGGTGCGGCGGGTGCTGGGGGAAAGCCAGGGAGGTCAGAAGATCAAGTTTCGCGTGGCCTCCAATCCGGAATTTCTCCGGGAGGGCACGGCGGTCTACGATTTCTTTCATCCGGATCGCATCGTGGTCGGAGTGGACGACGAGGAGTCCGCGGCGCAGTTGCGGGCGATTTACAAGCCCATCCTGGAGCGCACGTTCTACTGCCCCGTCCACGGCGGAAAGTGCGCGGCGGAGCACGGCGTGCAGTTCGTCGAAACGACGATCAACAGCGCCGAGTTGATCAAGCACGCCTCCAACTCATTTCTGGCGCTGAAGATCAGCTATGCCAATGTGATTGCCGATCTCTGCGAAAAGATGGGC
>DASPOW010000387.1:0-2959 GCA_035625855.1 Candidatus Methylomirabilota bacterium
GCCGCGGCTGGACCCGCAGAAGGTCAAAGAAATTGCCGGAAACCAGCTCCGCCCACACTCGCTCCGCCCTGTCGTCGTTTCCCATCGCCACCGGTACCGGTTGCTCCACGGTCAACGATTCGACCTGCTTCAGGTTGTCTCGAAAGTCCACATAATCCAGATAGGAGTTGAGAAAGGGTTCGCCCGACGGAGCCAGTGTCTCGAGGGCCATCACCCGGTGGGGTTCAGCCGCTCCCGGCAACGGATTCAGGATAACCGAGCGAATCCAGCTGAAAATGGTCGTGCTCGCTCCGATGCCGATGGCAATCGTCAGCACCGCGACCGCAGCGAACCCCGGGTTTTTGCCGAGCATCCGCAGGCCGTAGCGCACATCCTGGATAATCGAACCCATAGACACCCCCAGCATGACTAGGCACTTCCCATGCCACCGCTATGTGCTTCTAAGGCAAGGGCTTTGCCTCTAAGGCAATGTCCGGTTTCGGGACGGGCCGCCGCGCGGCGGGACGCCCCGTGCCCACCGCCGCGTGTTCTTGGAGTCCGGCGTACTTATCCCTCCAAGACTTCCCCTGGCTTGATCCGCCCCGTCGCCAGTTGCGCCACCAGGCCTTTGTTGGCCGCAAGAAAATCGTAGTCGCCAAGCTCCTTGGGTAAGGCCCAAACCAGCTGCGCGAACGCACTCGGGGTCAGTTGCCCTTCTGCAATCTCCGCCGCAAAGAAACGGACCTCAAGCGGATCCGCCGTGTCCGCGTAGCGGTACCGCACGCGCGCAATTTCCCGGCTCTTCCGCAGCGTCGCACCCAGTTCCTCGCGCAGTTCTCGCGCCAGAGCCGCCTCGGCTTCCTCTCCCGCACGCACTTTTCCGCCGGGGAATTCCCACTTCAGCGGAGATGTATCGGTCGCCCGGCGCTGGCAGATCAGCAGGCGCCGGTCGCTTCGCTCGATCACGGCGGCCACAACAAGAATCATCGCCCGCCTCTCCTCGCTTCGTACGCCCGCAGAATCCGAAATAGCTCCTTCGCTCCGCGCACCAGCGGCGGCCCGGGCGTGTTGAGCCACTCGTCGCGCACAACGTGAACCTCGTTGTCTCGAATCGCCGGAACATCCCGCCACGCCGCCACTCCCTTCGCGGTTTCCGGCTTCGCTTTCTCCCCGCTTGCCGCCCAAGCCAGCACAATGACTTCAGGCAAGGCCTGCGCGACCTGTTCGTCGCTGACGCGGCTGCCCGCAGGCAGAACCATCTCACCGCCCGCGATGTGCACGAGCTCCCCTACCCACGGAGGCGAGCTGATGCGCGGCTGGGGCCACGCCTCGCAGTAAACCCGCGGCCGCTTTCGCGCATGTCTGGTCTTCGCCTGGATTGCAGCAAACCCGTGCCGCATCCCCAGCACAAGCCGCTGCGCGTTCCTGCGGCGGCCCGTCAGCCCGCCAAGCAGTCGAATGTCCGCCTCTATGTCCGCCAAGGTCCGGGGATTCATCGCCAGAAAACGGAACGGTTGTTCCACCAGCTTGGTCACCATGTCCGGTTTGTATGGAACCGAACCGATCACCAGGTCCGGCCGCAGGGCCAGAACCTCGCTCACATCGCCTGCCCAGCAGTCGCCGACCCGCGGCAGCCGGCCCACGGGAGCCACGTCCGCGCACCATTTCGTCACGCCCGCCAGCAAGCTGCGGGCCCCGATGCCGCACAGAATCGAAGTGGCGCTCGGCGCCAGCGACACGATTCGCAGTCCCGGCATTCGTAACATGAGCAGGCACAATTCTACCCCGGCTTCCGCGCTGCGCGTCCGGCGCCGCTTCACGCCTAGTCTGCGGGTCTATTTGAGGTAAGCGCGCACAATGCCGATCAAGTCCTCCGTCGCTTCTTCCGAGGACTTGTTCTTCCTGGGCATGTGATTGCGAATGTGGTCTTCCATCAACTCCGCCATCAGGCTGTTGATCGCTCCGCGCGCCGCCGCTAAACGCTGCAGCACGTCGGCGCAGGAGGCGTCTTCGCCAAGCCCCCGGACGACCGACTCCAGTTGGCCGACCACCTTCTTCGTGCGGTTAACCAAATCCAGTGTTTCTCGCGATGTATGTGACATTTTCCTTGACTACCCTATTGGGGTATAGTATCAGCAAACCCGATTGCGAGGCAAGGACGCTCAGGGAGCCGATCCAAAGCAGGCCGGCAATTCGCGCCGCAGCAGGCCGCGTTTACACGACATTCACAAGGCGGCAGATAGAATCCGCCGCCTTGCAACCAAATGGCAGCGAAAGCATGTACTCCACGAGAAGACTCCGGTTTATTGGCTTGGCGCTGGCAGCCTGGGTGATTGCCCCTCCGGCATTCTCTCAAGCCCAGGGGCGGCCCGATTCCCCCGCAAAAAACTCCCAGACGCAGCAGCCTCCGGAGGGCGCGCCCGCGGACGAGTCATCCCAGGACACTCCCACCACGCTTTTCCCCCACTCCGAAGCCAGCCGTTACTGGCTTTCCGGCCAGATGAATTTCATCCTCCAGTGGCACGGTGCGTTTCCCTCTCCGTACCAGGGGCCGCAAAGCCTGCGCCCCGCCGGCGAAAACGCCTTGTCGCGCGTGTTGACGCTCTACGCGGGCGCGCAACTCAGCGACAAGATCGAGTTGCTGTTCGACATGGAAAGCGCCGGCGGCCGCGGCATCAGCGACGCCTTCGGCCTCGCAGGCTTCACGAACCTCGACGTGGTCCGCAACCCGTTGCTTGGTTCCACGCCTTACATCGCCCGCGGCATGATTCATGCGGTCATCCCGTTTTCCTCGGAAACGGCTCCCGCCGAACGCGGACCGCTTTCGACCTTCAACAAACTTCCTGTCCGGCGCCTCGAGGTCCGCGTCGGAAAGATCGGCATGGCGGATTTCTTCGACCTGAACTCGGCCGGCGGCGACAGCCATCTGCAGTTTCTGAACTGGACCGTGGACAACAACGGCGGCTACGACTACGCGGCG
>DASPOW010000388.1:0-3012 GCA_035625855.1 Candidatus Methylomirabilota bacterium
TAACCACCGCTCCCGCGACCACTGCCTCCGCGGGCACCACACAACCCGCGATGACTACGGCCGTCCCCACCGTCTCGCGCACCACCCGAGCCATGCACTATCGCCTGCAGGGCGGATCGGCCAAGGTCGATTTTCACGGCACCGATCTCATGCAGGGCGCCACGGGTGAATGCAGGGTCGAGGGTAAGAAGACGAATTTTGAAATCAACGCCAAGTTTCAAGATCTCCTCGACGCGACCAAGTTTGGCCTCGAATACCTTACGTATGTTCTGTGGGCGGTCTCGCCGCAGGGCCGTCCCGTCAATCTCGGCGAGGTTTATCTCGATCATCATGGCAATGCACAGCTCAAGGCTTTTACCGACCTGCAGACCTTCGGCATGATCGTCACCGCCGAGCCCTACTTCGCCGTGAGCCAGCCCGGCAACATGGTGGTCATGGAAAGCTCCGCAGCCGGCTTTGCCGGCACCGAAAACATCGAAGCCAAATACGATCTGGTCAGCCGCGGCACGTATTCTTCCACCAACACCCACATTCAGGACGCAATCTTCGGCATCGACCCCAAGACTCCGCTCGAACTTTTTGAGGCGCGCAACGCGCTACGCATCGCGCACATCGCCGCCGCCGACAAGTACGCCTCCTCGATCATCGCGAAGGCCAATCAGCAACTGCTCCACGCCGAGGACCTGTACCGGCAGAAACAAAACAAGGCGAGCATCGAAGCGGCCGCCAAAGAATCAACCGAAACCGCCGAGGAAGCCCGCGTGATGGCCGTTAAGCAGAAGGCGGAAGAGGAAGCGCAGGCCGCAGCCGCCGCGCGCGAGGCGAAGGCTCGAGCCGACGCTGAAGCCGAGGCCAAGCGTCGCGCCGAAGCGGAAGCCGCCCGTGCCCAGGCCGAGCAGGCCCGCGCCGCCGCCGAAAAAGCTCAGGCCGAGGCCCTGCGCATGAAGCAGGAAGCCGAAGCCGCGGCCGCCGAAGCCGCTCGCCAGAAGGCGGAAGCGGAGAAGGCCAAGGCCGACGCCATCGCCCAGCAGCAGACTCTCGCTGCCGAGGCCGACAAGGCGCGCGCGGCCGCTGCGCAATCCGAGAATCTGCGTCAGCAGGCCGAGCAGGAGAAAGCGGAGCTTCGCGCCCGCCTCCTGCAGCAGCTCAACTCAATTCTCGCCACCCGCGATTCCGCGCGCGGCCTGATCGCCAACATGTCCGACGTGCTGTTCCGCAGCGGCAGCTTCGAGTTGCTCCCCGGAGCCCGCGAGCGCCTCGCCAAGGTTTCCGGCATCGTGCTCGCCTATCCCAGCCTGCGCGTCGCGATCGAAGGACACACCGACAGCATCGGCTCCGACGAATACAATTTCGGCCTGTCCGAGCGCCGCGCCGAGGCCGTGCGCGAGTATTTCGTGCAGCAGGGCATTCCGTCCGACGAAATTACCGCTCGCGGATACGGCAAGTCGCAACCAATCGCCTCCAATGACACGCCTGAAGGACGCCAGCAGAATCGCCGCGTCGAACTGGTCCTCTCCGGCGACGCCATTGGAAATAAGGTCGATGCCGCAAGCCCGGCGCAAACGGCCGCCGCGCCACGCCAATAAATAGAATTCACTCGGTTGAATTCAGACGGATGCAGGTTGCCCCACCCTTGTCGCGTTCTTTGCGACAGGGTGGGACTTGCTCAAGCTTTACCCCATCCTTATCGCGTTTTTGCGACTTGAACAAATTCGCGATGTCATTCCGAACCCGCGCGCAGCGCGAGTGAGGAACCTGCTTTCGCTGCTCGCTGCCGGGCTTCGCCCACGCTTGTCGCGCTCTCTCAAGTCAGACAAAATCGATGTCATTCCGAACCCGCGCACAGCGCGGGTGAGGAACCTGCTTTCGCTGCTCGCTGCCGGGCTTCGCCCACGCTTCTCGCGTTTTTCGACTCAGACAAAATCGATGTCATTCCGAACCCGCGCGAAGCGCGAGTGAGGAACCTGCTTTCGCTGCTCGCTGCCGAGTTTCGCCCACCCTTCTCGCGTTTTTCGACTCAGACAAAATCGATGTCATTCCGAACCCGCGCACAGCCCGGGTGAGGAACCTGCTTTCCGCCCACCCACCGATTGCTCACTGCGCGGGGTTTGACAATCACGGCTGAGTTCCGGAATCCAGAATCTCCTTGCTCTGTCCCTGCGCCACCGCCGGATACGCCGTCGCCTTCCTTCTTCGCAGATCCTGCGGCAACTGTGATCGCAGCAGCCACAGCCCCGCGGCCACTGCCGCGGCCCAGGTGACCGTGACCATCGCCAGCCGGAGCACGTCGGCTACGCGGCTCCCACGCCCTGACGTCGCCAAAGGCACAACCTTCGCCACCTCGAAGCTCACCGCGGCCGCCACAACGGCTGTCACCAGCGACTTCCCCAGCTCTCCCCAGCGCATCTCCCGCAGCGAGACGAATCCCCGCCAATGCAACAAGATCGCCAGCGCCACCAGGTTCGCGCCAATCCCGATGTCCGACGCCCACGCCAGCCCGATCACGCCGAATTTCCGAAAAAGCACCGAGTACACGGGCAGCGACGCCGCCGTGATGATCGTCACGGCCGCCATCGGCGTGAACGTATTTCCCGCCGCGTAAAACGCCCGGGCATACAGTCCCTGCGCCGACCACAACGCCAGCGACAGCGAGAACCAGAAAAAATACACCGCCGTCGTCTGCGTATCGGAAAACAGAAATCGTCCGCGCCGATACACCAGATCGATCAGCGGCAGTGCTGCCGCCATCATCCATCCCGCGGCCAGAAATGATGCAGCCGCAACGCGATATACCGAATCGTTCACCGTCGCGGCAAACTCCTCCAGGCGCTTCTCATTGAAGAGCCGTGCGAAAAACGGCAGCGACGCCTGGCCGGTCGCTTGTCCCAGCACGGCAATCGGCACCTGGAACAGCCGCTTCGCATAGTTCAGCCGCGCAATGTCGCCCACGCCGCTGGCCGCATAATGCCGCAGAATCCAGTCATCGGCCGTCACCAGCGACACGCCCAGCAT
>DASPOW010000389.1:0-2943 GCA_035625855.1 Candidatus Methylomirabilota bacterium
CAGCCCAGTAGCCCGGCTTCAATCCGCCAATCTGGCCCTCCCAGCCAAGTAACTTCGCGCCGTTCACAAGGCCGGCTTGTAGGGCGGTCAGGGGCGACATGCCGTACTTCACCATCAGAACGTACTCCCGTGCCTGTGTGCCGTGAGGAAAAGGGCCGACGTCCGATCCAACGGCCATCGGTACGCCGGCTGCAATCTGTTTGCGAAACTCTTCCACATGAAACTCGAGCATCTGATGCTCCCGCGCTGCTTGTGCCGGCGATGCGGCATGATCGGCGAAGTACTCGAGGATGGTAAACGTCGGCACGGCGAAAACCTGCCTCTCCCGCATCAAACGCATGGTTTCATCGCTCAACCGAAAAGCGTGATCGATCGACACGACTCCCGCCTGGGCCGCGTACAGCGCGCCCGGCTCGCCCGTCGCATGAACTGCAACGTGCTTGCCGGTGCGGGCGGCTTCCTCGACCGCAGCGCTGAGTTCGACCTCGGTGTACTGGTACGGTGTGGAGAAGTGTCCCTCGCGAAGCGAGTCCGGTCCGGTTTCGTAGATCTTAATGAAGTCGGCTCCCTCCTTGAGCTGCCGGCGGATCACCGTCACGAGCTCCATCGCATTATTCGCGTAAGTGGCGTTCGAAAGCAGGCGCTGCTCGGGATTGCCGCCGATGGCGTCTTCGTGTCCGCCGAGAATGTCCACCGCATTACCGCTGATTCGCAAGCGTGGCCCGGGAATCGAACCCTGATCAATCGCATGGCGCACCGCGGTGTCGGCCGAGCCTGCCCCTTCGGTGCCCATGTCCCGCTCCGCCGTGAAGCCCGCCATCAGGTCGTCCCGCGCCGCGAGAACCGCTGAAATTGTGCGCTGCGGCACCGACTCGGTGAACGTCTGCAGATTTTCGGCGCCCGGATGCAAAAACAGATGGACGTGAGCATCAATCAATCCCGGCATCAGCGTCCGATCACCTAGATCGATCACCTCCGCTTCTGCTGGACGCTTGACCGCCGAACCCACCTCTGCTATTCGTTCCCCTTCCACCAGCACTTCGCCCGGCGTGATTATTTTGCCGCTTTCGATCTCCAGCAGCCGCGCGGCATGCAACACCACCGGGTGTGTCGACGCCGGCGGCGGAGATTGAGCCGGCAGGCGAGAAAGAAGAGCGAAAGATGCCGAGAGCCCAAACAGCGTTGCGGAGAAATGAGATTTGATTTTCATAACGCTGGCGATGATACCACTCCTGTGTCAGCACATCCTCACTCAAAGACGCAAAGGGGCAGAGAAGCGCAAAGAAAAACTCCCTTGTTTGCTTGGCGACCCTTTGCGTCTTGGCGCCTTCACGTAAGTTGTTTTGGTCAGTTCTTTCACAGCTGTGATGTCGCTTGGCGAGACCCTGGACAGATGAAAAAGGGGGCTGCCCCACTCGACGTCGACTTTCCATGAGCCCGGGCTTATTCTCCCGTTAAGGTAACGCGATTTCGATCGGTGGACTTTGATGCGAGAGGAGACAAGACATGGAGGTCGAGCTTCAGCCCGAGAAAAACAAGACCATTTTTCAAGAGCTTCAATTCAGGAACTTGACAGTTAAGAATCGCATCTTTCGCTCCAGCATTTCCGGGCGTATCGACAACTACAACGGTTCCGGCACGCCTGCCCGGGTGAACTTCGAGGCGCGGTTCGCACGTGGCGGGGTTGGAACGATCATTTCTTCGCACGTTCCCATCCGGATTGATTCGCGCGTCCTTCCGAACTACGCAACGATAGACACCGACAACAGAATACCCTTCTGGAGAGAAGTTGGAGAGCGGGTGCATGAAGTCGACGGCTGTAAGTTCATTCTCCAGCTCTCGATGTCAGGACGCCAGCAAGATATCGGCGGCATCGAGAACCAGAAGAATCGCGACTTGCGGTTACGACCGCTGAGTGCCACAGGGAAAGGGGACTTCTTCAACGGGCTCCCCTGCAAGGCCATGTCTCGCGCCGAGATTCAGGACGCCAGCAAGGACTTCGGACGCGCCGCCGAGCAGGTAGTTGAGGCGGGATTGGATGGCATCGAACTTCATTCTTCCAACGGCTATCTCTTTAACCAGTTCCTCAGCTCCGCCATCAACGACCGGCAGGACGAGTACGGCGGCTCGCTCGAAAACCGTTATCGCTTCCTTGGCGACGTGTTGAAAGAGATCCGTCGCCGCGTCGGGGGAGAGGTGTTTCTCAGCGTAAAACTCAGTGTCATCGAGAACGACAACGCCACCGTTCCGTGGCCGCTGCAGCATTTTTATCCGAAAGGCAACAGCCTGCAGGAGAGCATACAGATTGCCCAGTGGGCGGAGCGCGATACTGCCGACGCCATCCATGTCTCCACCGGCAGCACGTTTCCTCACCCCCACAACCCGGCCGGCCCGTTTCCCCTGGACATGGCCTGGAAGACTTATGAGAGCGTCCTCGGAAGCGGGCAACACACCCTTCGGAATTACTTGCTCATGCGATACCCGTGGCTGCGCTGGCTGGTGAGACTGAGCTGGGGACGTACACAGCAGTTCCTCGATCGCAACGGGGAGGCGATACCACAAATGGCGGAGGGAATCAACGCGCCCGCCGCCGGCCAAATCAAGAAGCACGTGCGCATTCCAGTCATCTGCACGGGAGGATTTCAAACCGCCGACGGCATTCTTCGAGTCCTCGAGAACGGCTCCTGCGATGCGGTCTCGATCGCGCGGCCACTCCTTGCCAACCCGGACCTGCCTAAGCTGCTCGAGCAAGGATGGCCCGGGCCCCAAAACCCTCCTTGCTCTTACTGCAATAAATGCCTTCTCAACGTGTTGGAGCATCCCTTGGGCTGCTACGACGAGAGGCGCTTCAGCCGGTTCGGTGCTCAAAGCTACGAGAGAATGCTGGCGGAAGTCATGGAAGTGTTCACAGACAAAACTCTCCAGGGATGGCTCTAAACAGCG
>DASPOW010000390.1:0-5802 GCA_035625855.1 Candidatus Methylomirabilota bacterium
GCTGGTCCTGACGGAGGTCGCCCTGGCATTGATCCTATTGGTCGGCGCGAGCGCCATGGTCAAAGGATTCCGAAATCTCGCGAACCGGTTCCCCGGCTATGAAGCGGGCGGAACGCTGTCGTTCCGCGTGACCCTTCCGGAAAAGAAATACGCCGGCGCGCGGGCGCGCGCGGATTTCTACGAGCGCGCGGTGGCGCAACTGGCGGCCATGCCCGGAGCGCACGGGGCCGCGGCGGTGGAGTACTTGCCGTCGGGCTGGTCCTGGCAGACGGGCTCGTTCAGGATCGAGGACGCGCCTCCGCGCCCGGGCGAGGAGTTCCGAGCTGGCATGCAGACAATTACGCCGGAGTTTTTCAAGGTGCTGCGAATACCCCTGCGCTCTGGAAGGTTTTTGACGGATCAGGACGGAGCCGAAGCCACGCCCGTAGTGGTTATCAGCGAGACCATGGCGCGGCGTTACTGGGAGAATGGAAATCCCATCGGGCATCGCATCCGCATCCGCGCGAATGATCCCTGGCGGACGATCGTCGGCGTTGCCGGAGACATCCGGCAAAACACGTTCGACAACAAATTCCGCTCGACCGTATACACGCCGATGGCACAGGCCCCGCCGCAGTCGGCGGGCTTCCTGGTGCGGACAGAGTACGACCCGATATCCCTTGCAGGGGCCGCCCGCGAAGCCATTCAGGGCGTTGACCGCGACCAGCCCGTTTATGACATACGCACTCTGCGGCAGCTCAATTCCGACAACGCCAGCGGCGTCGAATACTCCGCTCACATGATGCTCGCGTTCGGGTTGATTGCGCTGGTGCTTGCTGTCGCAGGGATTTACGCAGTCATGGCCTACGCCGTCGTGCAACGCACGCATGAAATCGGCGTGCGCATCGCTTTGGGGGCGCGGCGCGGGCAGGTCCTGCGAATGATCCTGGGCAACTCCGTCAAGCTGGCAGCCGGCGGCCTGGTGATTGGCGTGCCCATTGCTTTTGTCCTGATGCGGATTCTTGCGAGCCTGCTGGTCGGCGTCGTTTGGCTCGACCTCCCCGTTCTTGCGGCGCTGACCGGCCTGCTCGGCCTGGCGGCCGCCGCCGCGGGCTACCTTCCGGCTCGCCGCGCCGCCCAGGTCGACCCCATCGTTGCCCTGCGGCACGAGTGACCGCGAGCGCCGTGCTGGCAGAAACCGATCAGGCTCGCGACACTCGCTAAACTGAAATCGAGTCCTGATACGGCACAGAAGCTCTGACCCTGTAAATACGCTAAGATGGCGCGTCTTCAGACTCCCCCTGGAAAGGAAAACTCCGTGAAGCCGCCCACCGTTGCTACGAATTGTCGTGCATCTTCGTTTCCGGAAAGGCTGTTCGCCGCGCTGGCGATGCCCGCCGCGTGGGTGCGCGTAGCAGCGCTGGCGCTCGCCATTTCCGGCATTGCCTGGCCGGCACTCGCCGCGCCGTCCTGCGAGAGCCTGAAGGATCTCAAGCTTCCCGACACGAACATCACCCTGGCGCAGACAGTCCTCGCCGGCGCGTTCATTCCTCCGGGGATGACCGAAACGCCTCCCATGCTCAAGGATCTGCCGGCGTTCTGCCGCGTCACTGCGACGGTCAAGCCCACGGCGGACTCCGAAATCAAGATCGAGGTGTGGCTGCCAGCCTCCGGCTGGAACGCCAGATACTCGGGCCAGGGCAACGGCGGATTCGCCGGACAGATCAACTACCCCGGCTTGGTCGGCGCCCTGCGCCGCGGATACGCCGCGGCCTCCACGGACACAGGGCACTCCGGCCAGGGCACGGACGCGACCTGGGCTCTGCACCACCCGGAGAAAATCACGGACTTCGGCTACCGCGCCGTCCACGAAATGACCATGAAGGCCAAAGCCGTCATTCAAGCTTTCTACGGCGCAAAAGCGTCGCGTTCATACTTTGCGAGTTGCTCGAACGGCGGCCGGCAGGCGCTGATGGAGGCGCAACGCTATCCCGAGGATTACGACGGCATCATCGCCGGCGCTCCGGCCAACTACTGGACTCACCTGCTGTCAGCCGGCGCCTGGGACTTGCAGGCCCTCCAGGGCGATCCGGCAAGCTACGTTCCCGCCGCGAAACTTCCCGCGCTGAGCGCTGCCGTGCTGAAGGCGTGCGACTCGCTCGACGGAGTGACCGACGGCCTGGTCAGCGAACCGCAGAAGTGCCGCTTCGATCCGGCCACACTGCTCTGCAAAGAAACCGACACAAACCAGTGCCTCACACCTCCCCAGGTCGAGGCTCTCAAGAAGCTGTATGCGGGGCCGAAGAACTCGAAGGGCGAGCGGGTCTTTCCCGGCCGCGTAATGAATGGCGCCGAAGACGGAAGGGGCGGCTGGTCCACCTGGGTGACCGGCAACGGAGCGAACGCCAGTCTGATGTACCTGTTCACGACCGGGTTCTTTTCCAACATGGTCTTCGACGATCCGGCGTGGAACTTCACGACCTTCGACCTCGACGCCGGGGTCAAAGCCGCCGACGCAAAGCAGGCCGCCAACCTCAATGCGAACGATCCGAACCTGAAGGCCTTTCAGGCCCGAGGCGGAAAACTGATCCTGTATCACGGCTGGAGCGACGCGGCGATTTCGGCCTTCAATACAGTGGACTACTTCAACCGCGTGGCTGCGACGATGGGCGCGCGAGAAACGGCTCAGTTTGTCCGCCTGTATATGGTCCCGGGAATGCAGCACTGCGGCGACGGCCCCGGCCCCAACCTTTTCGGACAAAATCTCTCGCCGGGTGTTCCGCCCGACCCGCAGCACAATCTCTTTTCGGCACTGCAGCAGTGGGTGGAAAACGGCACGGCGCCGGAACGCATCGTCGCCGTGAAGCTCAAGGACGACCGCAACCCCGCCGGGGGCGCGGCCATCACCCGCCCGCTCTGCCCCTTTCCGCAGGTCGCCAGCTACAAAGGGACGGGTGACACCAACGACGAAGCGAGCTTTGTCTGCGCCGCGCCGGAGCCGGAAAAGAAGCGCTGACCGGCTTCGGTCCGTTCAGCTCGTCAAGCGCCCGGGTTGCGCGAAGAATCCGCGTTACGCGTAGATGCCGCGCAGCCGGAGCGCGCTGGCGACGCGGTCAATCGCGAGCATGTAGGCCGCGATGCGGTTGTTCACGCCGTGCGTCTCGGAGTAACGCACGACCTGGTCGAACGAGTTCTCCATGTAGTCCTTCAGCCGCTCGTTCACTTCGCTCTCGCGCCAGAAAA
The DNA here is from genome assembly GCA_035625855.1 of Candidatus Methylomirabilota bacterium. GTDB lineage: Bacteria > Acidobacteriota > Terriglobia > Acidiferrales > UBA7541 > Acidiferrum. Next base: position 3,223 of record DASPOW010000390.1, read on the forward strand.
AGCCCTGGCGGTCCTGAACCCATTCGAAATAGCTGACGGTGACGCCGCCGGCATTGCCGAGAATGTCCGGCACGGTGAAGATTCCCTTCCGGTCGAGGATCGCGTCGGCCTGCCAGGTCGTGGGGCCGTTGGCGCCCTCGCAGAGAATCCTCGCCTGCACGCGGTTGGCGTTCTGCTCGGTGATCTGGTTTTCGATGGCTGCGGGAATGACGATGTCGCACGGCTGGAAAAGGATGTCGCGCGGGGTCATCTTCGTCCCGCCCGCGGAAAACTCCTGCAGCGGCTTCTTCTGCGTATGAACCCAGTCGATCACCGCGTCCACGTCGAAGCCCTTCTCGTTGTACAGGCCGCCGCCGATGTCCGCCAGGCCGATGATTTTGTAGCCCGCGGCCTGCATCAGCTTCGCAGCCATCGAGCCGACGTTGCCGAATCCCTGCACCACCACTCGGCAACCGTCGCGCTTTATGCCGAGCTTGGCCAGCGCTTTGTCGCAGCAGATCATCACGCCGCGCCCCGTCGCTTCGCGGCGTCCCGCGGAGCCGCCCAGTTCGATGGGCTTCCCGGTCACGACCGCGGTGGTCGCCTGGCGCACGTGCATCGAGTACGTGTCCATCACCCAGGCCATGGTCTGCTCGCCTGTGCCGACGTCCGGCGCGGGCACGTCCTTCTCCGGGCCGAGCCAGTCGGACAGCTCCGCGGTGTAGCGGCGGGTGATGCGCTCGAGTTCCCCGCGGGAAAGCTTTCGCGGGTCGCAGATCACCCCGCCCTTCGCTCCGCCGAAGGGAATGTTCACCACCGCGCATTTCCAGGTCATCCACGTGGCCAGGGCGCGCACCTCGTCGAGGGTAACGTCCGGCGCGAAACGGATGCCGCCTTTGCCCGGCCCGCGCACCGTCGAGTGCAAAACGCGAAAGCCCGTAAAGACTTCCAGTTGGCCGCTGTCGAGTCCCACCGGAATGTACAGCGTGACTTCCTTGTTCGGATACTTCAGGTACTTGTAGAGGCCCTGCTCGAGTCCGAGTTTCTTCGCCGCCACTTCGAAGCGTGCTTCCGCGTTCTGGTAGACGTTCATTTCTTCCGGAGCAGGCGCGTGCATCATCGCTTCACCTCGATGGATTCTGAATGGATTCGGGCTGCGCTCTCGCGCACTCCATAAGGGGCGTCAAAACGGCGGGAAAATTTCCTGTGATCCAAGGCTTCCGGGCCCGTTTGGCCGGGCCGCCAGTATACGAATCGGCCCATTCGCCTGCAAGCCGCCCGCGTGCCCATTCGGACGTGTTCCCTGTTTTGCTTGCCGCTCCTGCCTTACCTCTGCCGAACAACCCGCGGTCACTATAGTCGCATCTTCAAACATGCGAGGGTACTGTTGACGTGCGCGTTAACTAGGGTTTAGGATTGCGCCCCAGCGGTTCGACGACCTCTTCGAGATACCGTTTCGAGCGAAACACAGCAATGAGACTGAGACGCCTCCCCCTGGTTCTCATGGCCATGCTATGGGCTGTCACAACTCTCCTGGGGAATAATCCTCTTTCTCGGCCTGCGCGTGCCCAAGCGCCGGCGTGGAGTCAGCAGCAAGAGGAACAACCCGGACCGTATTTCGCCCTGGTCATCGGCATTGACGAATATCCGAAACTGAACAAGCAGTCTCAGTTGAAAACCGCCGTCAAGGACGCCGAGGAGATCGCGCGGATCCTGCGCGAGGATTACGAATTCGAAGTCGTGCTGCTTCGGAATCGTGAGGCCAACCGCGATGGCATCATGTCCGCGCTCAACTCGGTCAATCGCAAGTTGTCGAAGGACGGGAACCTGCTCATTTACTACGCGGGACACGGCAAGTACGATTCCCAGGGCAGAAAAGCCTACTGGCTGGCCTATGACGCCGACGAGCCCGACGACAATACACACTGGATCTCGGCAGACGAGATCACTGCCTTCTTCTGGCGAATGTCGGCAAGGCACATCCTGATCGTCTCCGATAGTTGCTATTCGGGTGGCTTGTCTATGCGAGAGGCTCATCCCGGTTTCACGGAAAGCGATTGGGACAAGTATGTGCAGAAAATGATCCAAGGAAGCTCTCGGACTTTGATGTCCAGCGGGGGACTCGAGCCGGTCGAAGACGATCATGGGGGAGACCATTCCGTGTTCGCCAACGCTTTAATCCGTGGGCTCGCCCAGATGACGCCAGATACATTTCCCGCCCGGAATCTATTTAATGATTTCATCCAGGTACGCGTGGGGGGATCGTCGGAGCAAATGCCCCAATACGACTTCATTCGCAATTCGGCCCAGGAGTACGGCGGCGGCGATTTCGTCTTCCTGCGGAAGAAACAGGCGGCCGCGACCGGAGACGCTGAGCGTCAAAGACAACAGTGCGACAGACAAATTATCAGTGCCTGTTTGAATCTCTCGTCCTTATACAGGAATGGTACCGGCGTTGACAAAAATGAGGAGCGTGCTGGCGAGCTCCAAGAAAAGGCTCTTACCCTCCAACGGCGCGCGTGCGATGCGGGCTCGGGACAACAGTGTCTGAACCTCGGCTATGAACATGAATTCGGGCGTCTAGGGGCGCCAGTTGATACG
>DASPOW010000391.1:0-6213 GCA_035625855.1 Candidatus Methylomirabilota bacterium
GGAGGAACTGCCCGACACGGACGTCTTCGTGGGTTACTCGCTGCGGCCGCAGCAGCTCCAGGATGCTCGCAAGCTCAAATGGATTCACTCCACGGCCGCGGGCGTGGCGCAGCTCATGTACCCGGAGTTGCGCGAGTCGGGAATCCTGGTGACGAACCCCAGCGGGATTTTCTCCGTGCCGATGGCGGAACACACAATCGGACTGATGCTGGCGATGGCGCGCAATCTCCCCGACGCGGTGCGCCACCAGGACGCCGGGCAGTGGGCGCAGCAGGAGTTGTGGGACAAGCCCCAGCACTTGAGCGAACTGAACGGGCAATTGCTGCTGATTGTCGGGATGGGATCGATCGGGCGAGAGCTGGCACGGCGGGCGAAGGCGCTGGAAATGCGCGTGTGGGGCGTGACGCGGTCGGGGAAAGGCGATGCTGCGCTCGCCGACCGCATTTTCCCGGCGGCGCAACTGGACGCGGCGCTGCCAGAGGCGGATTACGTTGTCATCGCGGCTCCGGAGACGGCGGAGACACGGCATCTCGTCGGCGGAGAGCAGATGGCGCGGATGAAGGGCGGAGCACGGCTCATCAACGTGGCGCGAGGTTCGCTGCTGGACGAAAGGGCGCTGGTCCGGGCGCTCGAAACCGGCGCGCTGGCGGGCGCCGCGCTGGATGTGGCCTCGATCGAGCCTCTGCCCGCAGATTCCCCGCTGTGGCATGCGCCGAACCTGATTCTCACGCCGCACACGAGCGCGATGAGCGACCGGTTGTGGAGCCGGCAGACGGCCGTACTCGTCGAGCTGCTGGACCGCTGGTTCACGGGGCAAGAGATGTTCAACCGGGTCGATTTCCAGCGGGGCTATTGAGCGAGGTTGCTTTTAGGAGACGCGGGAGACCGCTCCACAAGCACAGGCTTGGTCCAGGTGGTATAAGACGATTCGACGAAGTTCCATAATAGGGGGATTCATGAAGCGGAGTTCGTGCGTCGCGCTGCTGTTCTTCGTAGCGGTGATTCTCGCGGCCCCGGGCATCCTGGCCCAGATGCCGGAGCCTTTCTCGGCGGACTACACACACACGACGCCGCAGAAAGACATGATTGCCGGGAAGATCTTCTTTTCGGCACCGAAGATGCGCATCGAAATGAACCGCGGGGGCCGCGAAATGGCCATCATTTTCGACCAGAGCACGCGCACGACTCTAATGCTCATGCCGCAGCAGCGGATGTACATGGAGTTCCATGCGGATCAGACCAATCCTATGGCGGGCCAAGTGCCGAGGCCTCCCATGGCGCTCGATGCAAACCATCCCTGCCCAACGGGGGCCACGTGCGGCAAGCAGGGAACGGAAACGGTCAACGGCCGGGTATGCGACAAGTGGGTCTCCAAGGACGGGGATGGAACGACCACGCTCTGGATCGACCAGAAGCTTCATTTCCCCGTCAAATCGCAAAACCCCGGGGGCGAAACCTGGGAGCTCAGGAACGTGAAGGAAGGAAGGCCGGACTCATCCGTCTTCGAGGTGCCTCCCGGATACCAGAAGCTGGACCCGGGGAACCTGGGCCAGCGGCCGCGCTAGGAGTCGCGGCCAGAGCCGCTCAGTCGCCCTGCTTTTCTTCCGTGGCGACGTAGCCTTGACGCGCGTAAACGACCAGCTTTTGCAGCTTGCCCTTTTGATCCTTGACCTGTAACGGGCTGCCGTCCGCCGCAACGAGTTCGATCTTGATCTTCCGAAACTTGCCGTCGCGGGCGCGGTTGGTCGGCGTGTACGCCAGGCTGTACTGGTTGCGCAGGTAGGCCACGACGTCCCGGTAGATCGCGGGAATTTCGCCGTCGAACTGCGGAAACCAGGAGTAGCCGCCGGTGAGCTGCGCGAAGGTCTTGAGCGAATTCTGAGCCTGGTAGAACGTCAGGCGGTTGACGCCCCCGATGGCCTGGTGGGATTCCAGGTACTCAAGGAGCTGCTGGCCGACGCCGACGGCGAAGATGGTGACATCGGTCTGCTTGACCTGCTTCAGCGTCTGATCGAGGGTGTGCTTGGAAAAGGTATCGATGCCGGAAGCCAGCAGCAGGATGGATTTCTTTCCGGGGACGTCCTTGAGCTTGTCCAGGGTGTCAAGCAGGGCATCGTAGACGTTGGACTCGGAGAACCCGGGGAAATAGAGCCGGAAGACGGCTGCGCGGACCTCCTCCTTGTTTTGCGTGAAATCCACCTCGAGCCGGGGCTTGATGTCGAAGGTGACCAGGGCCACCCAATCCTTCTGGTTCAGATTGCGGAAGAAGGCGTCCGCCCAATACTTCGCGGTGTACGCAAAGATGCCGGAATAAACCTTGCTGAATTCCATGAGCATGACGATGGTGATGGGTGAATCGCTGGGGGCGAAGGTGGTGATGGTCTGGGGCACGCCGTCCTCAAGAATGCGGAAGTTCTCCTTGCGAAGGCCGCCGATCACGTCGCCGTGCTGGGTGGTGGCCAGGACCTCTACGGTAACGACGGGGACTTCAACGGAAATCGCGACGTCGCCCTGCGGCTGCTGCTGGGCAGGAGGTTTTTGTTGTTGCGGCTGCTGAGGCTGCCTGGCTGCAGCGGTCATGCGCGCGTCGCCCAGCGGGAGTACGAGCCCGGCGAGAAGAACTCCCAGAAGAATGCCCCAGGCGAGAGATTTCATGGCACGTGGTACCTCACCTCACCGATTTCATGCTGACACACGCGCGAGAGAAATGCCAACCGCTTGACGAAGCGCAGCGCTTCGCGGACTTGAGAGTTAAGCCACGGAGTCGCGCTGCGGCGGCTCGCCCCTCGATGCACATGTTAGTATGAAGCGTTTCGATCAGAAAACGTTTTCCGGTTGATGGCGGAAGCTTGGGCGGGGGCAAGTGATGGCGTGGCGGCGGGCATTCGCGGTGGGAGGGCTGTTTCTGCTGCCGTGCGTCGTTGCGCTTGCCGGAAACGCCGAAAGGGCTTGGAGTCCGCAAGGTGCTCCCCCGGCCGCAGCAGCCGTCGCCGACACCAGCGCCGTCGCCAAGGAGGCGGCCGGCTGGCTCGCGGACCTGATCCGCATCAACACGACCAACCCGCCGGGAAACGAACTGGCCGCGGCGAAATACGTGGCGGGCGTTCTGCAAAAAGAAGGCGTGAGCGCCGAACTGCTGGAAGTCGCCCCGGGGCGCAGCGCCGTGGTGGCGCGCCTCCGCAGTTCGGCAATGGCTGACCCGTCCCGTGCGCTGCTGTTGGTTGGCCACCTCGACGTCGTCGGTGTGGACCGCGCGAAATGGACGGTAGACCCGTTCGCGGCGACGGAAAAGAACGGGTTTCTCTACGGACGGGGAGCCGTGGACGGCAAGTCCATGGTGGCGGCGAACCTGGCCGTATTCGTGGCGCTGAAACGCGCCAACGCGCGGCTGACCCGCGACTTGATTTTTCTCGCAACTTGCGATGCGGAGCGCGAGGGCGACGCTCCGGATGCGGGCATCAAGACGCTTGTCGCGAAATACTGGGACAGGTTTGCCGCGGGGTATGCCTTGAACGAGGGCGGCGACGTGGTCGTCAAGAACGGCAAGGCGCAGTACGCCGCCGTGCAGGTGATTGAAAAGGTCGAAGTCAACGTGGGCGTGGTAGCGCGAGGACGCTCCGGGCAAGCTTCTCAACCGGGAAAGGACAACGCGCTCGTGCACCTGGCGGCGGCCATTGCGAGGATCGGCGGCTACACGGCGCCGACCCGGCTCACGACCGTGGTGCGCCGCTACTTCGAAGGGCTGGCCAAGATCGAAGACGACGAAATCGGGAAGTGGATGAGGGCGCTCGACACGGCCGACCGCGGAGAACACGCGGTGCGCGTGCTGTCGGAGGCCAGTCCCGCCTGGAACGCGATGCTGCGCGACACGGTGACACCGACGATGATCTCGGCGGGGATTCTGCCGAGCGCGATCCCTTCCGAGGCGCGCGCGGTGCTGAACGTGCGGCTGGTCCCCGGAGATTCCGTGGACGGATTAATCCTGGACTTGACGAAGCTGGTCAACGATCCGAGCGTGAAAATCGAGGCGATACCCAACTCGAACATTCCGGCGCCGCCGTCGGCGCTGGACAGCGAGCTTTACCAGACCATCGAAAAGGCCGCGCAGGAGCAATTCCCCGGAGCCGCGGTGCTGCCGTTGCAGGGCGCGGGGGCGACCGATTCGGCGCAGCTGCGGCTGCACAAGGTGCAGGCTTACGGGCTGAGGCCGTTTCCGCTGACGGAAGCGGAGACGGGGACATCCCACGGCGACGACGAGCGGCTGCCGCTGGCGGCCTTCGCGCAGGGAGTGCAGTTTCTCTACCGCATCGTTTCGGAGTTTGCGGTCGGCCGGTAGCGGGCGCGATCCGTAGAATCAAGTACCGTTTCAAAGCGTGCAAAGCAGTATGAAATTCCGCCGAAGCAAAATCGTCTGCACCATCGGCCCGGCCAGCCGGGACCCGCGCACGCTGGAAAAAATGATGCGCGCCGGGATGGATGTGGCGCGGCTCAACTTTTCGCACGGGACCCATGCGGAGCATGCGCGGACGATTGCCCACCTGCGGGAGATTTCCTCGCGGGTGAAAAAACCCATCGCGATTCTCGCGGACCTGGCAGGGCCGAAAATCCGCACGGGGGAACTTGCCGGCGGCCGGCCGGTGACGCTGCGCGACGGCCAGCGGTTCGCGATTACGACTGCGCGCATCCTGGGCGATGCAACGCGGGTCAACACGACGTTCAAGGCATTGCCGCGAGAGGTGAAGCGCGGCGACCGGATCCTGCTGGCGGACGGGTTGATTGCGCTGCGCGTGGAGCAGGTGCGCGGCCGCGAAGTGCGCTGCCGGGTGGAGAACGGCGGCGAACTGGGAGAGCACAAAGGCATTAACCTGCCGGGGGTGAACTTGCGCGCGCCGGCGGTGACGCCCAAGGACCGCGCGGACCTCACCTTCGCCCTGGCGCACGGGGCGAATTACATCGCGGTGAGCTTTGTCCGGCGCCCGGAGGACGTGCTGCTGGCAAAGGCGGCCATCCGGCGGGCCGGCAAAGACACACCGGTCATCGCCAAGCTCGAGAAGCCGGAAGCGATCGAAAACCTGGAAGCAATCCTGCGCGTCAGCGGCGGGGTGATGGTAGCGCGCGGCGATCTCGGCGTGGAGATGAGCCTGGAGCGCGTGCCGGTGGTGCAGAAGGAAATCATCGCCAAGGCGCGGCAGTTCCGGCGGCCGGTGATCACGGCGACACAGATGCTGGAGTCCATGACGGAGAATCCGCGGCCGACGCGCGCCGAAGCCAGTGACGTGGCCAACGCGATTCTGGACGGATCGGACGCGGTGATGCTGTCGGCGGAAACCGCGGTGGGGAAATACCCGGTCGAGTCGGTGGCAATGATGGCGCGCATCATCGACGAGGCGGAGGGGAGCGTTGCGCAGTTTCCGGAGCCGGCCCCGAATGAACGGCTGGTGGTGTCCGAGACGGTGGCGGAGCTGGCCTGCCACGCTTCGCGCGAGCTGCACATGAGGGCGATCGCGGTGTTCACGCACAGCGGATTCACGGCGGGCTTGGTGTCGCGCTACCGACCCCAGACGCCGATCGTGGCGTTTTCGCCGGAGACGGAAACGCGGCGGAGGCTGGCGCTCGTCTGGGGGGTGCTGCCGCGGACCATCGTGAACGTAAGGAAAATTGACGGGCTGGCGGCCATCGCGGAAAAACGGCTGCTCGAGGAGCGCCTGGTGCGGCGCGGCGATGTGATTTGCATACTCGCGGGAACGCCGATGGGGATTCGCGGCACAACAAACTTCATGAAGTTTCACGTGATTGGCGACCGCGTATGAGCACCTCGCCGCGGATGGAAATGCCGCTGACGATGGAGCGCGTGCAGGCTGCACGGCGGGTATTGCACGGCATCGTGCCGGTGAGCCGGATGGTTCGCGCGGATTCGCTGACCCCGCCACAGGGCGCGCAAATCCTGCTGAAGCTCGAGTGCGAAGGGCCGACGGGTTCGTTCAAGGTACGCGGCGCCTATCACGCCCTGGAACGGCGCTTCAAGCGCGGCACGGTACGGGGCGTGGTCACGGCGAGCACGGGAAACCACGGAGCGGCTACGGCGTTCGCGGCGCGGAGCCTGCGATTGCCGGCGCGCGTGTACCTTCCGAGGAATCCCAACCCGGCGAAGCGGGCGCGAATCGCGGCGCTCGGGGCGGAGATCATCGAGGCCGGAGCGATGCTGGAGGAATC